>JAOPWT010000339.1 GCA_025965555.1 Mycobacterium sp. | reverse complement strand
GTTGACCATCGCATGGCAAACCGTTGCTCAAGCCAGCAATTCAGATGGTCGAGATGAACCCGAGCCTAGCGGCAAGGGCTTCAGTATTTACCGCGGCCGGTGTCGCTCGGTGGGCGGGCTTTCCAGGGCCGAAGGGTCTTTCGGGTCGGTTGGATGGGTGGATCGGGTGCTCATGGGGATGCGGCGCGGACTCGATGCCAGCACTCGGTGATTGCGGCCGCCCACCGCGAAGTGGAGTCGATCCGTAGTCGGATCTGTCGGGCGCCTCGGGTGATGCGGGCGGCGACGGACACTTCGGCCTTTTCCAAACTGGTTGTCGCCGAGAACCAATCGCTGTCATTGCGTCGCTGTGAACAGCCGAGGTAGGGGAGGACCTGAGGCGACCGTGCGCTCTGGCTATGTAGCGGGGAGGGGTTGTGGATCGGCTCAACGTTCAAGCAGTGTCTGTAGGCTAGTTGGGCAGCTTTACCACCGCGCAGTTACGTTGTCAGCGATCTGGTTGGCAATCTTCAACGCCGAGTCAGCGGGGTCAGCGCCGCACGTGTTGATGTCGATAATGACATTGTTTCTGAGCGCCAGCGCGCGTCCGCAGCCCCAGCCGGGGGCACTGGCATTCTGTTGAGTCGCGGTGGTACTCAGTGTGTCGTTCGTGTTGGAGATCTGCCCGACGGACCACTGCGAATCGCTCTGTGTGTGGGTGTACTGGCGGCAGGCCGGCCACTGCTGGGCGAAGGCATCGAAGGAGGCGCCAGCTTCTTCGACGAGAGGAAATAACACCACTGCCTGCTTGAGGTAGTGCGTGAAGTGGTCGCCGTCGGTAAGGCTCTGATCGCGCTCGGCCCAGTAACCGCTGTTGGCATAGACCGGGGCCTCCGCCGCACCGTCGATGGCGAGGCACTCCAGAGGCGCCATGGTGGCGCTGTTGTCAGACATTGAGGTCTGGGTATTCGTGACAGTCATTCCGGCCGCCTCCATAGCGGCGTTCACCTGTTCGGGGCTAAGCAGCAACCCAGCCAGCTCACGCTCAACAAGAGGACGCGGAATCATCGATCGCGTGGTCGCCGTCGCCTCGGCGTTGCCTTTTGTGCTGCTGCACCCGGCGATCAGAACGCAGGTGGCTGCAACGGCAAGTGCGGCCGTTGGTTGGCGCATGTGTTCCTCCCCATTGCAGCCGTGCCCAACCGATCAGCGTGGCGCGATATCCCCCATTTCGCGGCACGTGAAGTAATGGTGCAGTAATGCCGCCGACGCCTATGTGAAATTGACGGTGTTTCTTGGTAACGATGAACGGTGTTTCTTGATAACGATTGATGGTCGAGCACCGCTCTGAGCGGTTCCTGGATCGGTGCGAGGGGATTGCAGTGGGCGGCGACGAGGGTCTCGCAGATCCGCCGTCAGCGGTCTAACGCAGGAGACGCCGGCGTTCTCACCGGGTCGCCCGTGATCTGCTGACAAGCGCGAGCCGAGCTGCAAATGTTTTGGGGATCAACGCCTTAAAACGGGGGACCGGACGGTGCGGTCGGCCGACTCATCGCCTCAAGCGCAGCCGTCTCGATTTCCGACAATTCTTCATGGATAATGGTAATTATCCATGTGAAATATGACCAAACTGGTAGTGGGGGAGTGGGTTTGGGCACCAAGGTGTCGCAGTGGTTCGTTCGTATCGCAAATTCGGATGTCGGTTGATCAGCGATCTGGCCACGAGATTGCACGGGTCTTCACTATCGCGATCACGAAATCTTATCGTCTGAATCGCTGCTGAAGGAAGAGACGTGGCCGTATGGTCGGCGGCCTACCACCGCGGGAGTTGGAGCAGGGTGGTGTGACGTACATGCACCGCAGAGGTCGGCTTCATACCGGAGGTCAGATGCGGCAGGATGTCATTACAGGACAACGCATCTGCGCCGAATGTAGCTGCTTTCCACCACCTGAAGAGAGGCGCGATGCCGGGAAGTTGGGTCGAGGAACGCGCACAGTTCCTTGTCGGGCTCTTGGGTGAGCGTGGACTGACGATGTCGCTGGAGGCCAGCCGAGTTCTCGTGGCCAACCAGGTCGAGCACGTGTGCCAGCAGGTTGGCCTGACTGAACGGGCGGCTCGGGCATACATGACCGACGAAGCCTTGCGAGAGTTGGCGGACTCGGTCGCGTTCAGCCTGGTCGAGGAGTTTCCTGGCGCGGACCTTCACACGCTTGCGCGCACTGTCGCAATGCCGGTGGCGATGGCGGGGGTAACGCTGTCGGCGCTGGCCGAAACCCTCTTGTTCTATCTCGATCATGGGCGGGCGGACTCCATCGCTGAAACGCCGCTACGCGAGCTCACGGTGATGTTGTCCCTGCTGGGGCTTTTCATCGCCGAAGGTGACGGGGCGTCGATCGCCTTGCCGCCGGCATTCCTCGTGCGGATGGCGCGCAAGCTCGAAACTGCTGCGATCCATCCGGGCGCCACCTCGGAGCTCTCGGCGGCGTTGCGCCGCGATGCGGCACACCTGCGCGCGTTGGCCTCCTGATCGCGACCGCTTTCGCCCGGAGCGGCGCTGTGGTCGCCTGGGTGGGCGCCCCTCGCTTCTGATTACGTACGTCGCCGTGCCCTTAGATGACGGTGTAGCCGAGCCGGCGGGCCGCCCCGGCGAGGCGCGTGACCAGTCCGGGATGGGTGAGGGGCAGCGAGGTGACCGGCCGATCTGGCAGCGCGGTGGTGGCGGGCCGAAAGAGCGCGGCGCACGGGTGGCCAGCGAAGCGACTGTTGTAGCGCACCCCGTCGAGATCGGGGTAAGCCTGCACCAGGGCGCGGGCCCAGCGCTGGGTCACCCCGTGCGGTGCGGTGGAGATCGCGAACGTTCCGCCGGCCCTGGTGACCCAGGCCCCGCTGCTGTCGACGGCGAGGTCCAGCAGTCGCAACGCCCGGGTGAACACCAGACCGGTGAGGTAGGGCCGCTCCCGGACGCGGTCGATGGTGCGGTCGCCTTGGAAGGCTTCGGCGAGCGCCGCGTCGGGGGTGCTTGCCCCGTACCAGACCGCGTGGTCGGGATGATCGGCGCGCGGCTTGGGATGGGGATCGAAGCGCAGCACCGGACCGTGGTGCCGAAATTCGTTCCATGCCAGGACGAATGGACCCTCGGTGCGGTGCACTCGCCACCAAATTTCCGCGGTGCCAACAACGCGCACTTCGTCGTCGCGGATGCCGACTTGCCGCAGCTCTTCTACAGGCGGCGGTTCGGGCAGGGTGGCATCCGCTGTCACCTACTGGCCCAGTCCGCGGCCGCGACGAGACGCAGCACGGGCTCGACGTCACCGCCGCTGCGTAGCCATTCCACCGGTGTCAGCGGGCGCCGGCCGAGGGTCAGATCGGCGTGCGGTGTGCGCAAGAACCCGGCCACGGCCACCGGGTGCAGGTCGGGCGCCAACACCGCGAACACCCGGTCCAGGCCGCGGATCTGCCGGTGCGGCGCCCCGGTCTGGGGATCGGTCTGGAATTGCATCGCGGGGAACACCCACGCGCCGTTGTCGTCGATCGCCCACAGTGTCCGCGCGAGCCGGCGCTGACGGATACGGGACTCGTTGACACCCAGTGCCTCGGCCACCTCACCCGCGGAATACGCGGTACTGATCAACAGCCCCGTATGGGTCAGAACGTCCGCGGCTACCTCAGCGTAGGCCTCGGGATCCTCGGTGAACCCCGCTGCGTCGAGAAGGCTGGCCTCCTGCTCGGACAGGCCGGCCGACCATGGGCTGATCGCCGGCAAGGTCTTCAACGCGGCGAGCATGTCAGCACGTTGCAGCCGAAACTTCTGATAGAGCAGGTCGTCGAGCTCGTCAGCCGTCATCGCTACCGCCTCTCCACGAAGTAACGCAAGCTAACGATAATACGTCGGCGTTAATCCGTCAACGTGCGGCATCGGATGGTTGCCCCCGTCGACGAAGTCGTTGCGCACACGTGCGAGGCGCGTCATACCTGTATCTGTTGGCCGTAGACGACGGTGACTGGGTGTTGAGGGGACCGCCATCGGTGGACGGTGCGATCAGCTGCTCGGCGACTCCGGCGCGCAGCTCATCGCCGATGGTGTCACCAGCCTCAATACGCCGCTGGCTCCGCGACTTCAGTAGGACGACTATTCGTCCGATAATGTTCTTACGCAACAGCGTTCGGTTGCGGAAGTCAATTGTTTGGTTGCGCGTATGGGTTGTGATCACCGTGCTCGATCGACAAGGCGCCGGAATGTCAGCCAGCGCTGGCCGCGTCGAAGAAACGAAGCGCGCCCACGGCTCGGCTGCGCTCTCTGGCGTCAAGCTTCCGATTCAGACCGGGCGAGGGGGTGCGACCGCATATCGACCGCGTGGCGGGAAGGCGGCATTATCGCAGCGTGAATGATGTTGAGATGCAATGTACTTCGCGCTCACCTGACATAACGACGGTATCCGGCATTCACTGATGGCGGCTCAGGCCGCCGGCGAAGCGCGACCGCAGTCGCGGCGGCCACTACGACGTCTACCAGGGGGGCCAGAGCTTCGACGACGTGATTCAAGTCGAGCTCGAATTCCTCCACCGGCACGCCATGAAGGCCGACAGAATGTTCGTTCGACGCCACTGATCAGCCGCCCTACGTTCCGAAGGGGGCGATCGCTGCGCGTAGATCTCCAAATACGTTGAAGCAATTGCGGCAGGCTCGGCTCTTCTACGGCATTTTGACTCTGCAAATCGTTGTCGGTGCGATGGTCGCGCTCGCGCCCGGGAACCTCGTC
>JAOPWT010000310.1 GCA_025965555.1 Mycobacterium sp. | reverse complement strand
GCGGCGGACTTCTCGCTCTCCAACGTTGCGATGCGCTCCACCAACGCCGCCTCGTGGCCCTCGGAGGACACCCTATCGAACATGTGTTCGAGTATTGCAGAGCGCACCGACACGACGGTGAACTCGAGTTAGAGCACCTCGGACTCGAGGCGACGGAGGTAATCCCGCGGCGGCCCGAGCAGTTGCGCGCTGCCATGGGCCCGTTTGAAGTACAGCTGGATGTCGTACTCCCAGGTGATCGCCACGCCGCCGTGCATCTGGATAGCCTCGGCAGCTACGACGCTGAACGCCTCGCTGGCCGAGAGCCTGGCCAGCGCCGCCGAGCTTGCCGACGGCTCGAGGACCGCGTCCCCGACGACTGCCTGCGCCGACTGCACCAGGACGTACAGGTCGGCCATTCGGTGCTTGAGCGCCTGGAAGCTGCCGATCGGCCGACCGAACTGAACGCGGTCCTTGGTGTAGGCGACCGTCAGGTCGAGGCATCGCGCGGCCGCGCCGATCTGTTCGGCCGCCAACAGGATCGCCGCGGTATCGGCCAGGCCCGGGTCCGGACCGATCGGCTCGGTGGCACCAGGTTGGAGTCGGGCGAGCCTGCGGGTCGGGTCCATCGTGACGACGGGTTCGGCCGTGAAGTCCGTCCACCGGGTCAGACCGGTGTCGCCGCACGCGAGCACCACGTCGGCGACGTCACCGTTGATGACGTAGTCGGGATCGAACACGACCGTGCCGATCGACGTGCCATCGGCCAGCTTCTCCAGGGTGTCGGCGTCGGGCTCGTCGGCGGACAGGAGCGCCAGTTCCGCCAGGGTCGTGCCCAACAGCGGCGTGGGCACCAGACCGCGCCCCAGCGTCTCGATGACCACCGCCGCGTCCGCCAACTCGCCGCCTGCACCGCCCAGTTCCTCGGGGATGACGAGGGCGGCCGCACCGACCTGTTCGCACAGCACCGTCCACAGCGACTCGTCGTAGCCGCGCTCGGATTCCATCGCGCGACGCACGGCCTCTGGGGAGGCGTGCTTCTCGACGAGCGACGCGACGGTGTCGCGCAGCATCTCCCGTTCTTCGCTCACGCGGTCAACGCCTCCAATACTCGATGGCGATGCCACGTCGGATCGCCCCACGCCGACCGCAGCGCCTGCACCCGCAACAGCAACAGCGACAGGTCGTGTTCCTGGGTGAAGCCGATGGCTCCGTGCGTCTGCAGCGACGAGCGGGCAGACAGCAGTGCCGCCTCGGAGGCGGCCGCCTTCGCCGCGCTCACGTCGCGTGCGGTGTCCGGCGATCCGTCCGCGAGCGACAGCGCAGCGCCGTAGACGAGGGGGCGGGCCAGCTCGAGCGCGATGTGCACGTCGGCCAGCTTGTGCTTGATCGCCTGATACGAGCCGATCACCCTGCCGAACTGGCTGCGTTGCTTGGCGTATTCGACCGAGCCGTCCAACATCGCCTGACCCGCACCGACCAGCTGGGCGGCGGTGATCAGCGCGCCGTACTCGAAGGCCGTTGCCGTGTCGGCCTTCTGGGCGTCACCCGAAGCGGTGACGTCGAACAGCTTTCGCGCAGGATCGACGGACTCGTGCGATTGACCTGCGGCGGCGTCGCGCACCTCGCCGTCGGCGGCCAGCAGGATCAGGCCCGCGGCGTGGGCGTCGACGGCGCGCGGTGTCAGAGGTGGCATCGCGACGGTCGCGATCAGTTCGCCGGACGCCAGCGCAGCGCTTCGCCCGGCTCCGCCGTCGAGGCTGGCCAACAGGATCGGCGCCACCGCAATCGATTCCGTCACCGGGCCGGGGACGCCCCAGCGGCCCAGTCGCTCGGCGGCCACCACCAGGTCGACGGGATGGGCGCCGATGCCGTCGAACTCCTCGGGCACGGCCAAAGCCGTCACGCCGAGGTCGGCAAGGGTCGCCCAGACCTTGCGGCCCGGTCCGGTATCGCCTGCGGACCACGCCCGGCTGGCTGCGGGTACGTCGGCGGCCGCCAGCGCGCCGTCGATGCTCGCCGCGAAGTCGCGCTGTTGGTCGTCGAGTTCGAACTTCACTTCGGCTCCCGGGGCAGGCCCAGCAATCGCTCGGCGATGATGTTGCGCTGAATCTCGTTGGTGCCCGCATAGATTGGTCCACCCAGGGCGAACAGAAGACCATCGGTCCAGTGGTCGGCCAGCTCGCCGTCGGCGCCGCGCATGTCGAGCGCGGTCTGGTGCAGCGCCACGTCGAGATCGGACCAGAACACCTTGGTCACCGATGATTCGGCGCCGAGTTCGCCTCCGTTGGCCAATCGGGTGACCGTGCCGAACGTGTGCAGCCGGTAGGCCTGGGCCTTGATCCAGGCGTCGGCGACACGGTCGGCGAAGGCCGGATCGCGGTCGGCCTTCCACTTCTCGACGAGACGTTCCGCCGGCGCCAGGAAGCGAGCCGGGCTGCGCAGCGACATGCCACGCTCGTTGCTCGACGTGCTCATCGCGGCGCGCCAGCCTTCGTCGACAGCGCCGATGACGTCGTGGTCCGGCACGAACACGTCGTCGAGGAACACCTCACCGAAGCCGGTGTCCCCGCCGAGTTGAGCGATCGGACGCACCGTGACGCCGTCGGCCTTCAGGTCGAACATGAAGTAGGTCAGGCCCTTGTGACGTTGAGCGGTGGGATCCGAGCGGAACAGCCCGAAGGCTCTCTCCCCGAAGGGAGCTCGCGAACTCCAGATCTTCTGCCCGTTGAGTTTCCAGCCGCCGTCGGTCCTGGTGGCGGTCGATCGCAGCGATGCCAGGTCGCTGCCCGACTCGGGCTCCGACCATGCCTGCGCCCAGATCTCCTCGCCGCTGGCCATCTTCGGCAGCACGCGATCGAGTTGCTCTTCGGTACCGTGCGCGAACAACGTCGGCCCCAGCATCGAGGTGCCGTTGGCGCTTGCGCGGCCAGGTGCGCCCGCGCGGAAGTACTCCTCCTCGTAGACGATCCACTGCAACAGCGTCGCGTCCCGGCCGCCGTACTTCTTGGGCCACGCGATCACCGACAGGCCGGCGTCGAAGAGCACCTTGTCCCAGTGACGGTGCTGCTCGAAACCCTCGGCGGTGTCGTAGGACTTCGTCGGAAAGTGCGCCTTGTTGGCAGCCAGGAAGTCGCGCACCTCGGCGCGGAACTCCTCGGTCTCGTCGTCGAACGTCAGGTCCATCAACTAGTCTCTCGCAGTAGAGGTTTGACCACTTTTCCGCCAGGGTTGCGCGGCAGCAGATCCACGAAGGCCACCGACCGCGGGGTCTTGAAGTTGGCCAGATACCGACGGGTATGGGCGATCACGGCCGCCTCGTCGAGTTGGTGACCTGCCTTGACCACGACGAAGGCCTTGCCGACTTCGCCGAGTCGCTGGTCGGCCACCCCAATGACGGCGCTGTCCGCAACCCCGTCCAGGCGGGCGAGCACCTGCTCGATCTCGGCTGGGTACACGTTGAAACCGCCGCAGATGTACATGTCCTTGAGCCGGTCGGTGATGCTGAGATTGCCCTTGGCGTCGAGCTTTCCGACGTCGCCGGTGTGCAGCCAGCCGTCGGAGTCGATTGCGGCGGCGGTGGCCGCGGGATCGTCGAGGTAGCCGAGCATCACGTTCGGGCCGCGCAGCAGCACCTCGCCCGCCTCACCCTCCTCGGTGGCGTCGATCCGCAGTTCGAAGTCGGCGATCGGCCTGCCGCACGTCGTCGCGACCGTGAGGGCGTCGTCGTCGGCCCGGCACATCGTGCCGAAACCGCTTGCCTCCGTGAGTCCGTAGGCCGTCAGCACGATGTCGATGTCCAGCTCGTCCTGCATGCGCTCGATCAACACCACGGGCACGACCGCCGCGCCGGTCACCGCGAAGCGAAGGGACGTCAGGTCGTAGTCGCCGCGTTTGGGGTGGTCGAGCAGCGTCTGGTAGATCGTCGGCGGACCGGGCAACACCGTGATCCGTTGGTCCTGAACGGCTCTCATCGCCTCCTCCGGGTCGAACGTCAGCTGAGGGATCAACGTCGCGCCCTTCTGCAGGCACGTGAGAATCCCGGCCTTGTAGCCGAAGTTGTGGAAGAACGGGTTGATGCAGAGGTAACGGTCGTCGCTGGTGAGTTCTCCACAGGCGGCCCAGGCGGCGGGCGCATCGAGGGATTGCCGGTGCGCGCACAGCACTCCCTTGCTGCGGCCGGTGGTGCCGGAGGTGAAGAGAATGTCGGACACGTCGTCGGGCCGCACGTCGGCCGCGCGCGCATCGGCGGCGTCGAGGTTCGTGCCCCTTGCCAGGAACTCGTCCCAGGTTCCGTCGTCCTCGTCGATCGGGATCCGGACGACGTGGCGCAGTGCGGGTAGCGCAGAGCGATCGAGTTCAGTGGTCCGGTCGGAGCCGAGGAACTTGCCCATCCCGATCAGCAGCGGGGCATGGGTGCGAGCCAGGATGTCGGTCGCCTCACTTGCGGTGTAGCGGGTGTTGAGGGGGACGACGACCCCGCCGGCATAGTGCGTGGCCAAGCACGCGACCACCCAGTGCCACGTGTTGGGCGACCAGATGGCGACGCGGTCCCCGGCGTTGACCCCGAGGTCGATCATCGCGGCGGCGGCCTGTCTGACCTCGGCCTTCAGCTCTGCGTACGTCAGCTCGCGGTCGTCGGTGACGACCGCAGGGCGGTCGGACAATTCGTCGCCGATCCGGTCAAGGACCCCTGGAATGGTCCTGGCGTGAATTAATCCCATGTCGCTGCGCTCCTGCCCAACGGCATCGTCATGGACGCTCCTCTAACAAAGCAAGTGCTTGGTAGGTTAGCCTACAAGGGTGATAGAGGTCCAGACGTTCCGGGCCGAGGTCCGGCAGTGGCTCGCCGACAATCTGGTCGGTGAGTTCGCCGCGCTCAAGGGGCTCGGCGGACCGGGCCGCGAGCACGAGGCTTTCGATGAACGGCGCAGGTGGAACCAGCATCTGGCCGCCGCGGGGTTGACGTGTCTCGGGTGGCCAGAGGAGCACGGCGGACGGGGACTGACGGTCGCGCACCGCGTCGCGTTCTACGAGGAGTACGCCCTCGCCGACGCTCCAGACAAGGTCAACCACTTCGGCGAGGAACTGGTTGGACCAACGCTCATCGCGTACGGGACGCCAGAGCAACAGGAGCGCTTCCTGCCGAGGATCCTCGACGTCACCGAACTGTGGAGCCAGGGGTATTCGGAACCCGGCGCGGGCAGCGATCTCGCCAACGTGTCGACGACGGCGGACCTCGTCGGCGACGAATGGGTGATCAACGGGCAGAAGGTCTGGACGTCACTGGCGCACTGGGCGCAGTGGTGCTTCGTGGTCGCGCGGACCGAGAAGGGCTCCAAGCGCCATGCCGGCCTCTCGTACCTACTGGTCCCGCTGGATCAACCGGGTGTCGAGATACGCCCCATCGTTCAGCTGACCGGCGACTCGGAGTTCAACGAGGTGTTCTTCGACGACGCCCGCACCGAAGCGAGTCTGGTGGTGGGTGATCCAGGGGACGGGTGGCGTGTGGCCATGGGCACGTTGACGTTCGAGCGTGGTGTATCGACACTCGGCCAGCAGATTCGTTATGCGCGTGAGCTTTCCGGGATCGTCGAACTGGCCAAGAAGACCGGCGCCATCGACGATCCGCTGATCCGCGAGAAGCTGACGAGGTCATGGGTGGGGCTGAAGACCATGCGGTCCTACGCGCTGGCGACCATGGACGTCGAAGGAGGCGGCCAGGCCGCCGGGAAGGACAGTGTCTCGAAGCTGTTGTGGGCCAATTGGCATCGCGAGCTCGGTGAGATCGCGATGGACGTTCAGGGCAAGGTCGGGCTGCTGCTCGACGGCGGTGAATTCGACGAATGGCAACGGCTCTATCTGTTCTCGCGTTCGGACACCATCTACGGCGGCTCCAACGAGATCCAGCGCAACATCATCGCCGAGCGCGTGCTCGGCCTACCCCGTGAGGTCAAGGGATGAATCTGGCGATCGCGCCAAAGGAGATCGAGGGCCACGGACTGCTGACCGGCAAGGTGGTGCTGGTGACCGCGGCTGCCGGTACCGGCATCGGGTCATCGGCGGCCAGACGGGCGCTCGCCGAGGGGGCCGACGTCGTGGTGTCCGACTTCCACGAACGGCGACTCGGTGAGACACGTGACCAGCTGGCCGAACTGGGCCTGGGCCGCGTCGACTCGGTGGTGTGCGACGTGACGTCGTCTGAAGCCGTCGACTCGCTCATCACCACGGCCGTCGAGAAGATGGGTCGCATCGACGTCCTCATCAACAACGCAGGCCTCGGCGGCCAGACGCCCGTCATCGACATGACCGACGACGAGTGGGACCGCGTCCTGAACGTGACGCTGACGTCGGTCATGCGTGCTACCCGTACAGCGCTGCGGTACTTCCGCGACGCCGGGCACGGCGGTGTCATCGTCAACAACGCGAGCGTTCTCGGCTGGCGGGCTCAGCACTCGCAGTCGCACTACGCGGCGGCCAAGGCCGGCGTGATGGCGTTGACCCGTTGCAGCGCAATCGAAGCCGTCGAGTACGGCGTACGGATCAACGCCGTTTCACCGAGCATCGCACGGCACAGGTTCCTCGAGAAGACGAGCAGCTCCGAGTTGCTCGATCGGCTGGCGGGCGACGAGGCATTCGGGCGCGCCGCCGAGCCGTGGGAAGTGGCGGCGACCATGGCCTTCCTCGCCAGCGACTACTCCAGCTATCTGACCGGAGAAGTGATTTCGGTGTCGAGCCAGCGCGCCTAGCCGAGCAAGCGCTTGGTTGATACTCTGATCGGGTGGACAGGGCGCTTCCGAGTCGCCGCGACGAGCTGCTCGACCTCGCTGCGGCGATGTTCGCCGAGCGCGGCCTGCGGGCGACCACGGTGCGCGACATCGCCGATTCGGCGGGGATCCTGTCCGGCAGTCTCTACCACCACTTCAAGTCCAAGGAGCAGATGGTCGAGGAGGTCCTCCGCGACTTCCTGGATTGGCTCTTCGGTCGGTATCAGGAGATCGTCGAGGCCGAGACCGATCCTCTGAAGCGAGTCGAGGGTCTCTTCATGGCGTCCTTCGAGGCCATCGAGCATCGACACGCCCAGGTCGTCATCTATCAGGATGAGGCCAAACGACTTTCGCCGCTGCCGCAGTTCGCGTTCGTCGACGAGCGCAACCGGGAGCAACGGACGATGTGGGTGAACATCCTCAAGCAGGGTGTCGCCGAGGGGTGTTTTCGCCCCGACCTCGACGTCGATCTCGTCTACCGCTTCATCCGCGACACCACGTGGGTCTCCGTCCGCTGGTATCAACCAGGAGGGCCGCTCACGGCCGAACAGGTCGGCATGCAATACCTCGCCATCGTGCTCGGTGGCATCACGAAAGAAGGAGATTGAACAATGGCTGAGGCGTACATCATCGACGCTGTGCGTACCGCAGTGGGCAAGCGCAACGGCGGGCTGTCGGGTCTGCATCCCGTCGATCTCGGGGCTGCTGCGTGGCGCGGACTGTTCGACCGCAACGACGTCGACCCTGGTGCCGTCACCGACGTGATCGCGGGGTGCGTCGACGCCGTCGGTGGGCAGGCGGGCAACATCGCCCGGCTGTCGTGGCTGGCGGCGGGCTTCCCCGAGGAGGTGCCCGGAGTCACCGTCGATCGGCAGTGCGGCTCGAGCCAGCAGGCGATTTCCTTTGGCGCGCAGGCAGTCCTGTCGGGTACCGCCGACATGATCGTTGCCGGTGGCATGCAGAACATGAGCCAGATCCCCATCTCGTCGGCGATGATCGTCGGCGAGCAGTTCGGTTTCACCTCGCCGACGAACGAGTCGAAGAGTTGGCTGCACCGCTACGGTGATCAGGAGATCTCGCAGTTCCGTGGCTCCGAGATGATCGCGGAGAAGTGGGGCATCACTCGCGAGGAGATGGAGCAGTACTCGCTGACGAGTCACCAGCGTGCGCAGGAGGCCATCCGCGCGGGCTACTTCGAGAACGAGATCATCCCCGTCCAGGTCGACGGCGCCGCGTTCGTCACCGACGAGGGACCGCGCGAGACGTCGCTGGAGAAGATGGCCGGGCTCAAGACGCTCGTCGAGGGCGGACGGTTGACGGCGGCGATGGCCAGCCAGATCTCCGACGGCGCCAGTGCGGTACTGATCGCCTCCGAGCAGGCCGTCAAGGATCACGGGCTCAAGCCCCGCGCCCGCATCCATCACATCAGCGCGCGCGGCGCCGACCCGGTGTACATGCTGACCGGCCCGATTCCGGCAACGCACTATGCGCTGGAGAAGACCGGCCTGTCGATCGAGGACATCGACACCATCGAGATCAACGAGGCGTTCGCGCCGGTCGTGATGGCATGGCTCAAGGAGACCAAGGCCGACCCGGCGAAGGTGAACCCGAGTGGCGGCGCGATCGCGCTCGGGCATCCGCTGGGAGCAACGGGCGCAAAGCTCTTCGCGACGATGCTGAACACACTGGAGCGCACCGGCGGCCGCTACGGCCTGCAGACGATGTGCGAGGGCGGCGGCACCGCCAACGTCACCATCATCGAACGGCTCTAGCGTTCTCGTTGCAGTCGCCGTGCTGGGGATGAGTCAGTGTGTGGCTGCGACCAGTGCCAGCCCGCCGAATGCCAGCATCCAACTGGCGAAGCTGCCGACTAGGAAGTATTCGGTGACGTCATCGATCCCGACGCGCTCGGGAGTGCCGTTCCTGTCTCGCTTGGCGCTGATCTCGGGGAAGCGAATGATGCTCTTGGCCGCCACCACGGCCGACGCCATGGTCAACTGTCCCGCCAGGCCAAGTCCGACGATCAGGAGCCGTTCCATGGGGCCGAGCAGGCGACCACCCTTGAGCTGATCGGACGCCTGGGGCTGCCCCGCCGGCTTCACCGAGCCGACGGAGCCGAGCACCAGGCGCACCAACTGATTTCCCGTTGCCAGCTGAGTCAGCATGACGCCGAAGACCATCAGCGTTCGGTCCGGACTGACGTCGTAGCCCACCCAGTCCAGCCAGCGTGCGATCAGGCCGCCGACGTCGGATCCAAAGCCGGACAACAGCATCAGCACCGCAACCGCGGCGCCGAACACCAGCAGCGGTAGCGCCTGGTGCGTGCCCGTGCGCTCGGCACGGCCGCACAGCACAAGCCAGGCGACGCTGGTCACCGCGGCGATGAGCAGCAGAAGGACGTCGCCGAGGTGCCATAGTGCACCCAGCAGCAGGCAGGCCACGATCGACGCGACGGCTGCCGCGGGAGCCACCCACCGGGCACCGACCAGGCGTCGGCACACGTCGCCGATTCCGACGGCGATGAGGAGCACGGACAGTGCGCTCATCGAATCTCCGAAAGACGTTGCGAGGCGGCCACGATGAGGTCCAGACCCGCACGCGCCGCACGTTGGGAGACGGCCGACGCGCTGATGCCCTCGTCGGCGGCGAGTTCGCGCTTGGGCCGGTTGTTCACGAGACCTCTCAGAATGCGGATGGATCGTTCATCCAGTGATCCAAGCAGGTGGTCCCGACACATCAGCGCAGCGTTGATCGGGTCCGCCGCGGGGGCGCCCGCGTCGAAGGTCCGGTATGACGTGCGCACCAGCGCCAGGCCGGCCTGCTTCTGCGCAGTGGCGGTCCATTCGATCGCCTCGCGCGCCGCCCACCAGCCGGGTCCGTCCTGGATACCCGTGTCCGGGTCGAGAACCGTGACCAGTCCCCAGCCGATCCCAAACCGGACGTCGATCCCCGGGGCGACCGCCAGCCGTAACGTCAGCGCGGCATCGATCGCCGCTCCTACGGTCGGATAGCTGCCCTGGAACTCATCGCCGACCGTGAATGCCGGGGCGTCGACGGCGTCGGAGGCGATGCCGTCCAGTGCCTCGGCAACGTCGCGATGCAGGGCGCGACGGTCGGAGGCGTCACGCGAGGCCACCACGTCACCGATCAACGTCGCCTTCAGTGAAGACTTTGGCTTCATCTCTGGCATATGAAGACTATAGCTTAATCTCTCAGGAATTAAGCTGTGGACTTCACTCGGTTACGGACGCAGGTGATCAGTCGACGACGTGGCCGGCGGCCGCGCGTACATGTTTCACCGCATCCGCGACGATCGATGGCACGAGTTCGGCGCACGACGGCAGGTCGTCGAGGATGCCTGCGACCTGACCAGAGGCCAGCACGCCTGCATCGGTGTTGCCGTCGACAAGGCCTGCCTTCAGCAGCATCGGGGTGTTGGCGGCCATCACGACCTGCGACCACGTGAGTTCCTTGCCGTGTCGCATGGCGAGGCCGTCGGAGATCATCGACCGCCACGTCATGCCGGACATCTTCTTGAACTTCTGCGCGTTGCCAACGGCCGCGGTGAAACCCCTTGCGCGCGAGCCACCCTCGAGCTTCTCGACCAGACCGGTGCGCAGCACGCGGTGCGGCATGCCGTCGACGCGCTTGGACACCACCGTGCCGTCCAGCGCCGACTCCAGGTACCGCTGTTTGACGGCGTCGGGCACGGTGGAGTCCGACGTCAGGAGGAACCGGGTGCCCATCGCCACGCCTGCGGCGCCGTAGGACAGGGCGGCCGCGAGCCCACGGCCGTCGAAGAACCCACCCGCCGCCACGACGGGGATGTCCACCGCGTCGAGCACCGACGGCAGCAGCAGCGTCGTGGCGACCGGACCGGTGTGGCCGCCGCCCTCGCCGCCCTGCACGATCACCGCGTCGGCGCCCCAGCCCGCCACCTTCTTGGCGTGCTTCGCCGCCCCAACCGACGGAATGACCACCACGCCAGCTTCCTTCAGCCTGGCAATGAGTTCTGGTTTGGGGGCAAGTGCGAATGAAGCGACGCGCACCTGCTCACGGATCAACAGGTCGATGCGGTCGTTGGCGTCGCCGGCGTCGGCACGGATGTTGATCCCGAACGGCTTGTCGGTGCTCGCCTTGACCTTCGTCACGGCAGTGGCCAGTTCGTCGAGCGTCATGGTCGCCGACGCGAGGATGCCGAGGCCGCCGGCATTCGACGTCGCGGCCACCAGACGTGCGCCGGCCACCCAGCCCATGCCGGTCTGCACGACCGGATGTTCGATGCCGACCAGCTCCGTCAGGGCAGTGCGCAGTCTCATGAGCGTACTTCCTTGTCCCGCAGGCCCTTCGGGTCGATCGTCTGCTGGATCAGCGTGAGCTCCTCACCCGACGGCAACCGCGAGGCGGTTGCCGAGTCAAGGCCGTGCACCTCGAACGACGTGTTCTCCACGACCTGGTCCGGTTCCACGCCGGGGTGTAGCGACACGGCCCGCATCTGATGGTCGGGTCCACCGAAGTCGAAGACGCCGAGGTTGGTCACCACCCGGTAGACGTTGAGGAACCGGTAGGCGGGGTTGTCGGGATCGACCTTGTCCCAGCCCACGCCCGACACGATGTCGACGGTGTCGCAGAAGACCCGCTTCGAGTGATTGCCGACCCAGTAACTGGTGGCGTGGTTGATGGCGTTGCCCGGTGCACCACGGACGCCGAACATCTGCCGGGTCGGGTGCTGAATGGGCCCGAATGCCGAAAGGTTCTGATTGCCGTATCGGTCGATCTGGTTGGCGCCCATGACGACGTGGCGTCGTCCCCAGGCGAGCGTCTCGAAGACGCGGTTGAACGGCATCCATCCCTCGATGGTCGCGGCGGCCCCGATGGCAGGGGTGTCCGCGATCAGCCGCGCCTCGCCGTCGGTCAACACGATGTCGGGGGAGAACGTCAGCCGGGCCAGGCGCGCACCGACGGACGCGAGCGTCGTCATCGGGCTCACCATGATCTCGCCTGCGTCACGGAACAGGTCCGCACATGCGACGGCGCACACGTCGGCTCGGGACGCGGAGATCATGCTGAACCTTCCTTGCGCGCCGACTCACTGAACTTGCGCACGGCCGCCTGGTAGTCGGCCTCGCTGCCGGACAGATAGGTCGTGACGAACTCGGCCCACGTCTCGTCGGAGCCAGCGGCGTCGGCGTAGTGGCGCTGGAACTTCTCGTCGCGGCGGTAATCCGGTTCGGCGGTGGTGAAGTGGGCGCCGCCGGGTGCCTCGACGACGGTGTCGACCATCATCCGGTTGATCAGCAGCGCCTGTCGTGGCACCGCCTTGACCAGTTCCTCGGTGGCGACCACCCGTTCGACCGACAGGAAGCGCTTCTCGGCGGCCATCAGGAAGAGGTCGTCGAAGTAGGGATCGATGCCGGTGTAGGCCGCATTGCCGCGAGCATCACCGAGGTTCATGTGCACGAACGCCGCGTCCAAAGTCAGTGCGGGCATGGCGATCAGCTCTTCGAAGTCGCCTTCCGGAGGGCTGGAGCGACGCGACCCGGGGAGGGCTGGGCTCCGGTACGGGGACGTGACCGTTTTGAGCTCGTCACCCCAAAAGGTGCGGACGTCGCTGCCGAGGCCGGCGCGAATCGGCAGGAACGGCAACCGCTGTGCTGCTGCCTGCAGCCCGCAACGCACCATCCCCTCGTCCATCTCACGGGCTTCGATGGCGCCGGTGGTACGGGCCTTGGCGAACCACGGGTCGTAGAACGGCGGCGAATCCAGGGACACGAAGCCGTAGTAGACGCGTTTGACTTTTCCTGCCGAGCACAGCAGTCCGACGTCGGGACCCCCGTAGCTCACGATGGTCAGGTCGGTGACGTCGGTGCGCAACAGGGCGCGCACGAAGGCCATCGGCTTGCGTCGCGAGCCCCAGCCGCCGATGCCGATGGTCATGCCGCTCTCGATCGACGAGACGGCATCGTCGAGCGTGGTCCTCTTGTCCGTCATGACTTCTCGGATCCCTTCGCAGTCCCGGCGAACGCGTCGCGGTGCTCGTCGGCCACACCGGCAAGGTTGAGCTCGAACGTAAACCCTTGCTCCATGCGGTAACTGGCGTTGACCCTCTGCACGTCGATGAGGTTCAGTGCCTCCTTCGCCGCCCGGATCACCCGGGTGTCCTTGACGGCGATGTCACGGGCGACGCGCAGCGCGGACTCGTCGAGGTCGGCGCGTGGAACGACCTCGTGTACGGAACCGAACTGGTGCAGCGTGGCGGCGTCCACCGTCGCAGCAGTGAAGAACAACCGGCGCATCATGTGCTGCGGGACGAGGCGGGACAGGTGGGTGGCGGCCCCCAGTGCGCCGCGCTCGACCTCGGGCAGGCCGAACTTCGCGTCGTCGGAGGCGACGATCACGTCGGCATTGCCGACGAGTCCGATGCCGCCGCCGACACAGAATCCATTGACCGCGGCCACGACGGGGACCTCGCACTCGTACACGGCGCGGAACGCGTGAAAGCAGCCGCGGTTGGCGTCGATGAGCGCGGTGAAGCCCTCGGTGCTCTGCATCTCCTTGATGTCGACACCCGCGTTGAAGCCGCGGCCCTCGGCGCGAAGGATCACCACGTGGGTGTCCATGTCGCGCCCGGCGGCGGTGATCGCGTCGCCGAGTTCGAACCAGCCGCGCGACGGGATCGCGTTCACGGGTGGGTAGTCGACGGTGACCGACACGATCCGCGGCTCGATTGTCTTGGTGGTGATCGTCATGCGGATCCTCAGCTACTCCTGGGGTGGCTACCTAAGCAAGCACTTGCTTGGTACGCTAGCACAGTGACTGACGCCGCTGACAGGGCAACTTCCGGTGCTGGTGTGAACCTTCAACTGGATGGCCGCGTCGTCCTGGTGACCGGTGGTGTGCGAGGGGTCGGTGCTGGAATCAGCGCCGTATTCGCGGGTCAGGGCGCGACGGTCGTGACCTGCGCCCGTCGCCCCGTCGACGGCCTGCCGTATGAGTTCCTGCCCTGCGACGTCCGCGACGACGACTCGGTCAAGGCGCTCATCGACACCATCGTGCAACGGCACGGCCGCCTCGACGTCGTGGTGAACAATGCGGGCGGTTCACCGTATGTCCTCGCCGCCGACGCCTCGGCCAAGTTCAGCACCAAGATCATCGAATTGAATCTCATCGGACCGCTGTCGGTCTCGCAGCATGCCAACGAGCACATGCAGAACCAGGACCGCGGCGGGTCGATCATCAACGTCGCCAGCGTCAGCGGCCGAAGGCCAACACCTGGCACTGCGGCCTACGGGGCCGCCAAGGCAGGCGTCGAAAGTCTCACCAGCACACTGGCTGTCGAGTGGGCGCCAAAGGTCCGGGTCAACTCGCTCGTCGTCGGCATGGTGGAGACCGAGCAGTCCGAACTGTTTTACGGCGACGCCGACTCGATCGCTGCCATTTCGGCCAACGTCCCGCTCGGGCGGCTCGCCAAGCCCGCCGACGTCGGTTGGGCGGCAGCCTTTTTGGCGAGCGACGTGGCGTCCTATATCAGCGGAGCTTCACTCGAGGTGCACGGTGGCGGAGAGCCGCCGCACTACCTCTCGACCACGACTGCAGACATCAAGTAAGGGAGACAACGCACATGGGTTTGCTTGACGGCCGGGTGGTCATCGTCACGGGAGCGGGCGGCGGAATCGGGCGGGCGCATGCGCTGGCCTTCGCGGCAGAGGGCGCTCGCGTCGTGGTCAACGACATCGGCGTCGGCCTCGACGGCTCACCCGCGGGCGGCGGCAGTGCGGCCCAGGGCGTCGTCGACGAGATCACCTCCGCCGGTGGAGAAGCCGTCACCAGCGGTGCCAACGTCGCCGACTGGACAGAGGCCGAGGGTCTCATCCAGACCGCGGTCGATGCCTTCGGTGGGCTCGACGTGTTGGTGAACAATGCGGGCATCGTCCGCGACCGGATGTTCGCCAACACCAGCGAAGAAGAGTTCGACGCGGTCACCGCCGTGCACCTCAAGGGTCACTTCGCCACCATGAAGCACGCTGCGGCCTACTGGCGGGCCAAGTCCAAGGCGGGGGAGACCGTCGACGCGCGCATCATCAACACCAGCTCGGGTGCCGGGCTGCAAGGCAGTGTGGGACAAGGCAATTACAGCGCCGCCAAGGCGGGAATCGCGGCCCTGACCTTGGTCGCGTCGGCGGAGATGGGCCGCTACGGTGTCACCGCGAACGCCATCGCTCCTTCGGCGCGCACCCGGATGACCGAGACGGTGTTCGCCGAGATGATGTCGACCCAGGACGCCGCGTTCGACGCCATGGCGCCGGAGAACATCTCGCCGTTGGTGGTGTGGCTGGGCAGCGTCGAATCCCGCGACGTCACCGGCAAGGTCTTCGAGGTCGAGGGTGGCATCATCCGCGTCGCCGAGGGCTGGGCGCACGGTCCGCAGATCGACAAGGGCGCCCGCTGGGATCCCGCCGAGCTTGCTCCCGTGGTCACCGACCTGCTCGCGAAGGCGCGGCCGTCGGTCCCGGTGTACGGGGCCTAGCCGCGGGCTCGCAGACCACCAGCGGGATCACCCGGTCGGTGGCGTCGCGATAGCTCTTGTACGGGGGATACATCTTGATCAGGACCGGCCAGTAGCGTCGGCGTTCCTCCTCGGTCGCGTCCCGCGCCGTCATCGCGAGATGTTGGTCGCGAACCTGCACGCGAACAGCGGGGTTGGCCTTCAGGTTGAGATACCACAGCGGGTTGCCGTCCCGGCCACCGAAGGACGCAGGCAGGATCACCTTCTCACCGTCGCGCAGACACAGGGTCGCGGTGGTCCGCGGCTCACCGGACTTGCGACCGGTCGTGGTGAGCAGCGCCGCCGGAAACCACAGGAGCTTGGCGCCCAGTTTGCCGTTGGTTCGCCGGTACACCGCAATGTGCGCGCGGGAGAAGTACTTCAGCGCCTTGGCCAGGACCGCCGAGTTGCGAATGCGTTCGGAGAGTTCGGCCATGCCCCCCTACGTAGCCCGGCCGGCCCTGGCGCAAACCCGGCTACTTCTTGGTGCGCCGACTGCCGCCGTGCCAGTCCTCCTGGGTGCCCACGGCATCGCGATCCACGCCGAAGCTCGCCAACTGCGGTCGCTCGCGCAGGCTGCGCTTGAGTTCGGCGAAACCGGGGAAGGTCGCGAGCGCAACGACGTGGTCCCATAGCTCGACGGCGTCCTCCGCGGAGGGCAGCCTGCTGATCACGGGGCCGAAGAACGCGGTCCCGCCGGGCGGCTGGAAGTGCAGGATCGGCGTGCCGACGTCACGGCCGGTCAATGCGAGCGCCTCGTCGGTCTCGGCGCGGATCTCGTCGTCCAGCGCCGTATGGTCCAGAGCGTCGGCAAGGGCGGTCGGCAGGCCAAGGGACTCCAGCACTGGCTCGAGGACGTGTCTGGCACCCTGATCCGATGCCGACAGTGGATCGACCGCTCGCGACGTGTCGAAGATGCGGGTGCCCAGCGCCTCGTACAGCGGACCGATCGCCTCGCGGCCGTGCTCGGCCCTGGTCTTCGCCGCCACCCGCAACAGTCGCAGGCCTGCGGTGTGGCCTGCCTCGTAGTCGGGCGGAAAGTGAGCGTCATAGTCGATGTGCGCGTTGAGAATTCGCAGTGAGATGAACCGCCAATCGACGCGGTAGTCGCGTTGGGCTGCGACCATCCGCACCCACTTGCTCGTCATCCAGGCGAATGGGCAGACCGGATCGAAGTAGAAGTGCAGATCGGCGGTCACACCGGATCGCAGATGACGATCGGGATCTTGCGATCCGTGTAAGAGCGGTAGTTGACGAAGTCGGGATACATCGCATCGAGCTTCGGCCAGTATTCGTCGCGTTCTGAGTCCGTGGCCTCGCGCGCTGTAAGCGCGTACACGCCGCCCTTGGTCTGGAACGTGACGTTGGGGTTGGCCACCAGGTTGAGGTACCACATCGGGTTGGTGGCGCGGCCACCCTGCGATGCGACGAGAACGATGCGGTCGCCCTCCTGAAGGAACAGCAGGGGACTTTCGCGCGGTTCGCCCGACTTGCGGCCGATCGTCGTCAGAATGCCGACCGCGGTGCCCTTGAGGAACTTGCTGCCGAGCTTGCCCCCGGTCTTCGTGAAGATGAAGGTCTGCGCCTTCGACATCCACTTGATTGCATGGCCGACCTTGGCCGAGTTCAGGCTCTGGATCTGCTTGGGCTTCAAGGGGCGGGATGGGTTGGCCACCTTGGGAGCCTATCGCTTGATGAAGGGCCGGATGCTCGCCCGGATGTGCCGGATCTTGCCGTCGGCCGAGAAGAGGAAGGTCTCGTCGACGTGTGCGCACACCCGCCTGCCTGCGACCGAAGGCTTGGTGATCACGTCGAACCGAGCCCGCAACCCGTCCCCGACGACGGTGAAGTCCGGTGACGTCGTCGTCTCGATGATCCGATACTGAGGGCCACGGTTGAGGCTGCGGCGCAGGTGATTCCCCGAGAAACCGGTCTTGATGCCGACCTCGATCCTCGTGCAGTCAGGCGCGAACGGAACCGCGTCTGCCCGATGATCGGCCAAGGCACTGATGTAGGCCTGGGCGGCGGCGAGCCGGTCGGTGTTCGGGACGACGTTCGGCTGATTTCCTTCCCCGGTCGCTTCGCTCCTGCCCTTCGGAGCCACTAGATCCGCTCGATGATGGTGCCCGTCGATAGCGCACCGCCGGCACACATCGTGATCAACGCCGTGCTCTTGTCGGTGCGCTCCAACTCGTGCAGCGCCGTGGTGATGAGGCGGCTGCCGGTGCTGCCGACGGGATGGCCGAGCGCAATCGCGCCGCCGTTGACGTTGACGGTGGCCATGTCCGGCTCGTGGACCCGGGCCCACGACAACACGACCGACGCGAACGCCTCGTTGATCTCGGTGATGTCGATGTCGCCCATCTTCATGCCCGCCTTCTCGAGCACCTTGGCCGTCGACTGCACGGGCCCGTCGAGGTGGTAGTAGGGCTCGGAGCCCACCAGCGCCTGGCTGAGGATGCGCGCGCGCGGCTTCAAGCCGAGGGACCTGGCCTTGTCTTCGTCCATCCACAGGACGGCTGCGGCACCGTCGGAGATCTGAGACGACGTGCCCGCCGTGTGAATTCCGCCTTCCAGCACGGGCTTCAACTGGGCCAGTCCCTCGAGCGTGGTGTCGCGCAACCCCTGGTCGCGCGTGACCGGCGCGCGCTCGGAGGTGGGCTTCTTGTTCTCGTCGAGCACCGGCGCTTCGATCGCACTGATCTCGCGATCGAAGCGGCCTTCGGCCCAGGCCTGCTTGGCCTTCTGCTGCGAGGCGAGGCCGAACGCGTCGATCTCCTCGCGGGTGATGCCGCGGCGCTTGGCGATCCGCTCGGCAGCGGTGAACTGGTCGGGCAGGTCGATGTCCCATGACTCGGGGCGCAGAATCCCGCGGTCGGGGCCCGCGTTCGCGCCGAGGCCCACGCGGCTCATCGCCTCGATTCCACACGCGATGCCGACGTCGATGGCGCCCGCCGCAATGAGGCCCGCGATGAGGCCATTGGCCTGCTGGCCGCTGCCACACTGACAGTCCACCGTCATCGCGCCGACGTGCTCGGGCAGACCGGCGACCAGCCAGCCCACCCGGGTGATGTTGTTGGACTGTTCACCGAACTGCGTGACGCAGCCGCCGATGACCTGCTCGACCATGTCCGCTTCAAAGCCAGAGTCGAGCCGTGCCTTGTCCACCAGCGCCCTCTGCGTAGCGCCGAGCAACTCGGTGGCATGAAGCCCGGAGAGCCAACCATTGCGCTTGCCGATGGGGCTGCGGGTGGCTTCGACGATGACAGGGTTACCCATTCCGTCAGGCTAGAACACGTTTCATTACTCTGACAAGCTGGGATGCCCCCACACCTTTGATCTGCGATGAAGGCATGTTTTACTGGCACTAGAACACGTTGCAATTAGGAGCGCACATACATGGCACCCCTCAATATTCCAGCCGACTTCGACTTCCTCGACCCCGACGTCAACCTTGTTGGACTGCCAGTCCAGGAGCTCGCCGAGCTGCGTGAGTCCGAGCCGATCCATTGGGTCGACATCCCCGGTGGAGCGGGTGGCTTCGATGACCACGGCTACTGGCTCGTCACCAAGCACGCCGACGTCAAGGAGGTCTCTCGCCGCAGCGACGTCTTCTCCAGCTGGCAGAACGGCGCCATCCCGACCTGGCCCAAGGAGATGACGCGCGAGTCCGTCGAGCTGCAGCGCAGCGTCATGCTCAACATGGACGCCCCGCACCACACCCGGCTGCGCAAGATCATCTCCCGCGGGTTCACGCCGCGCGCGATCGGACGCCTCGAGGAGGAGCTGGCCCAGCGCGCCCAGAACATCGCCAAGACGGCGGCCGCCGAGGGCTCCGGTGACTTCGTCGAGCAGGTGTCGTGCGAGCTGCCACTGCAGGCCATCGCCGGTCTGCTCGGCGTCCCCCAGGACGACCGCGACAAGCTCTTCCGCTGGTCGAACGAGATGACCGGCGGCGAGGACCCCGAGTTCGCCGACGTCGATCCGGCGGCGTCGTCGATGGAGCTGATCATGTACGCCATGGCCATGGCCGACGAGCGGGGCAAGAACCCGACCGACGACATCGTCACGACGCTGATCCAGGCCGACCTCGACGGCGAGAAGCTCTCCGACGACGAATTCGGCTTCTTCGACATCATGCTCGCGGTGGCGGGCAACGAGACCACCCGCAACTCGATCACCCACGGCATGATCGCTCTCTCGCAGAATCCCGACCAGTGGGAGCTCTACAAGAAGGAGCGTCCATCGACCACGGCCGACGAGATCATCCGCTGGGCCACGCCGGTTTCCGCATTCCAGCGCACGGCGAACGAGGACACCGAGCTCGCGGGCGTGCAGATCAAGAAGGGTCAGCGGTTGGTGATGTCCTACCGCTCAGCCAACTTCGACGAGGACGTCTTCGCCGATCCGCACAAATTCGACATCCTGCGCGACCCCAACCCGCACGTCGGATTCGGCGGTACGGGTGCGCATTTCTGCATCGGCGCCAACCTCGCGCGGATGACCATCAACCTGATCTTCAACGCCGTCGCCGACCACATGCCCGATCTCACGTCCGCCGGCGAGCCGGAGCGGTTACGGTCGGGGTGGCTCAACGGCATCAAGCACTGGCAGGTCGACTACACGGGTGCCGCCGCGCACTGAGCCGCTCGGCGCTCAAACTCCCAGGAATCAAGGAGGATTCGGGTGGACTTCAGTCCTGACGAAGGACAGCAGGCCGTCGCCGACGTGGTGACGTCGGCACTCGGGCGGGACAACAGCTGGGACGCTCTGGTCAGCGGGGGTGTCATCGCGTTCGGCATTCCCGAACGACTCGGTGGCGACGGGCTGGGCCTTGCGGAGATCGCGTCGGCGCTGACGGAGATCGGCAGGTTCGGCAACACCAGCGCCGCCTTTGCGACGCTCGGGCTGGGCCTGATTCCACTGCTCGACCTGGCGAGCGATGAGCAGCAGGACCGGTTCCTGGCCGGGGTCGCCAAGGGTGTCCGGCGGGCAGGAGCGGAGCGACCGGGGGAATGTTCCGTGCTGACCGCGGCTCTCAACGAGCCCGGCGACTCGCTTCCGGAGCGACCAGCCACCAGTCTCTCCGGCGGACGGCTCGCCGGCACCAAGGTCGGCGTTCCCCATGCCGCGCAGGCGGATTGGCTCGTGGTCAGCACAGACAGCGGTGTCGTGGTGGTGTCGCCCAAGACCGATGGCGTGACGTTGACCAAGACACCGACGGCGAATCACTCCGACGAGTACGTCGTGACGTTCTCCGACGTCGCGGTGGCCGACGCCGACGTGCTCGGCGGAGCTGAGACGGTGCGCCGGGTCAATCAACTGGCAGTGGCGGCGACCGGCGCCTACGCGGCCGGCCTGGTAGCAGGGGCCTTGCGGCTGACCGCCGACTACGTCGCGAGTCGGGAACAGTTCGGCAAACCGCTGTCGACGTTCCAGACGGTGGCCGCACAGCTCGCCGAGATCTACATCGCCTCCCGCACCATCACGCTGGCATCGACATCGGTGGTGTGGCGGCTGTCCGAGGGTCGAGACGCCGCAGAAGACCTCGACGTGCTCGGCTACTGGGTGACGTCGCAGGCACCACCGGTGATGCAGCTCTGCCACCATCTGCACGGTGGCATGGGCATGGACATCGCCTATCCCATGGACGGCTACTACTCCACTATCAAGGACTTGACCCGGTTGCTTGGTGGTCCGTCACGGCGGCTGGATCTACTCGGGGCCTCGACGATGGCGGGAGCGTAATGTACATCGAACTGACGCCCGAGCAGAAGCAGCTGCAAGCTGAACTGCGGCAGTACTTTTCGAATTTGATCTCGCCCGAGGAAGCCAGGGCGATGGAGTCCGACAGGCACAACGAGGCCTATCGCGCGATCATCAAGCGGATGGGCTCCGACGGCAAGCTGGGTGTCGGCTGGCCCAAGGAGTTCGGCGGTCATGGCTTCGGGCCCATCGAGCAGTCGATCTTCGTCAACGAGGCACAGCGGGCCGACGTCCCGCTCCCCGCGGTGACGCTGCAGACCGTCGGGCCGACGCTGCAGCAGTACGGAACCGAGCTCCAGAAGAAGAAGTTCCTGCCCGGCATCCTCGCCGGCGAGGTGCACTTCGCCATCGGATACACCGAGCCGGAGGCGGGTACCGATCTCGCCTCGCTCCGCACCACGGCGGTGCGCCATGGCGACGAGTACATCGTCAACGGGCAGAAGGTGTTCACCACCGGCGGCCACGACGCCGACTACGTCTGGCTTGCGTGCCGCACCGACCCGGAAGCCGTGAAGCACAAGGGCATTTCGATTCTGATCGTGGACACCTCGGACCCCGGCTATTCGTGGACGCCGATGATCCTGTCCGACGGCGCGCACCACACCAATGCCACCTATTACAACGATGTGCGGGTGCCTGCCGACATGCTCGTCGGCGAGGAGAACGCAGGGTGGCGTCTGATCACCACCCAACTGAACAACGAGCGGGTGATGCTCGGTCCCGCGGGACGGGTCGCCTCGCTGTACGATCGCATCCACGCATGGGCGTCCAAGCCGGGAAGCAACGGAGACACTCCGCTGGACCACGACGACGTCAAGCGCTCGCTCGGTGAGCTCAAAGCCATGTGGCGCATCAATGAGCTGCTCAACTGGCAGGTCGCGGCGTCGGGGGAGAACATCGACGTCGCCGACGCGGCCGCGACCAAGGTGTTCGGCACCGAGCGCATCCAGTACGCGGGCCGACTGGCCGAGGAAATCGTTGGCGCCCATGGTAATCCCGCAGACCCGGAGACTGCCGAGCTCTTGGAGTGGCTCGACAGTCAGACCAAGCGAAACCTGGTGATCACCTTCGGCGGCGGAGTGAACGAGGTGATGCGCGAGATGATCGCGGCAGCGGGTCTCAAGGTTCCCCGGGTGCCCAGGTGATGGGCGCTGGCGCGAAGAACAGAGGGTTGCGGTGACGACGACGGACGACATCAAGGCCGCCGCCGAGCGGGTCAAGGCCGAGGGTCGCAGCAAGCCGCGGGTCGGGCGCCATGCCGTGAACCAGCCGATGATCGATCACTGGACCGACGCACTCGGCGACGAGAACCCGATCTACCACGACGAGGCGGCGGCCAAGGCGGTCGGCCATCCCGGGGTGGTCGCGCCGCCCGCGATGATTCAGGTGTGGACGATGATGGGCCTCGGTGGCGTCCGGCCCGATGACGATCCGCTTGGCAAGATCCTCGAATTGTTCGACGACGCAGGCTACATCGGCGTGGTCGCGACCAACTGCGAGCAGACCTACCACCGTTACCTACGCCAGGGCGAAGAGGTCAGCGTCGCTGCCGAACTGACCGACGTGGTCGGCCCCAAGCGGACCGCGTTGGGCGAAGCGTTCTTCATCACGCAGACGATCACCTGGACGGTCGGTGACGAGGACGTCGCCGAAATGATGTGGCGGATCATGAAGTTCATCCCTGCCGACAAGGAGGCTGCCGCGCCCTCGTCGGTACCCGATGACCTCGATGCGGACGCCGCCATGCGGCCTGCGTCGTCGAAGGACACCAAGTTCTTCTGGGACGGCGTCAACGCACACGAGTTGCGCATTCAGAAGCGGCCCGACGGCAGCCTGCAGCATCCGCCGGTGCCTGCGCTCTGGCTGGCCAAGGAAGAACAAACCGACTACCAGGTCGCCAGCGGAAGGGGCACGGTGTTCAGCTTCGTCGTGCACCACGCGCCCAAGGTGCCCGGCCGAACCCTGCCGTTCGTCATCGCCCTCATCGAGCTCGAGGAGGGGGTGCGGATGCTCGGCGAACTACGGAACACCGACCCGGCAGGAGTAGAGATCGGAATGCCCGTGCGTGCCATGTACATCGACTTTCCCGCCAACGACGTCGGGCCGGCGTGGACGAACTATGCGTGGGAGCCCGATGGGAGGGCCGGAGCATGAGCGACGTCATCGAAGTGGGCACCAAGCTGCCCGAACTCGCGCTGCACGGCGACCCGACGTTCATCGTCTCGACCGCCATCGCCACGCGCGACTACCAGGACGTGCACCACGACCGCGACAAGGCGCAGGCGAAGGGGTCCAAGGACATCTTCGTCAACATCCTCACCGACACCGGCCTGGTGCAGCGCTTCATCACCGACTGGGCCGGCCCGAGTGCGATGATCAAGTCGATCGGACTGCGACTCGGCGTGCCGTGGTACGCCTATGACACCGTGACGTTCAGGGGTGAGGTCACCGCTGTCGAAGACGGCCTCATCACGCTGAAGATCGTGGGCGCCAACAGCCTTGGCGATCACGTCATCGCCAATGCGACCCTGGCGATCGGCGGTGCGTGATGTCCGGCCAACTGTCCCGCAAGGCGGCGATCGTCGGCATCGGCGCGACCGACTTCTCTAAGAACTCTGGCCGCAGCGAACTGCGCTTGGCGGCCGAGGCGGTCTTGGATGCGCTCGAGGACGCGGGCCTGACGCCTGCCGACGTCGACGGCATGACGACGTTCACGATGGACTCCAATACCGAGGTTGCGGTCGCGCGCGCCACGGGCATCGGGGACCTCAAGTTCTTCTCCAAGATCCATCACGGCGGTGGCGCCGCGTGCGCGACCGTGCAGCAGGCGGCCATGGCCGTCGCGACCGGGATCGCCGACTGCGTGGTGGCGTACCGCGCGTTCAACGAGCGATCGGGCATGCGCTTCGGCCAGGTGCAGATGCGGCTGGTGGAGAACGCCGACTCAACCGGAGTCGACAACTCATTTTCGTATCCGCATGGATTATCCACCCCCGCAGCACAAGTCGCGATGATCGCCAAGCGGTACATGCACCTGTCCGGCGCGACGAGCCGAGACTTCGGCGCGATTTCGGTCGCCGACCGCAAGCACGCCGCCAAGAACCCGAAGGCCTACTTCTACGAGAAGCCGATCACCATCGAGGAGCACCAGGCTTCGCGCTGGATCGCTGAACCGCTCCGGCTGCTCGACTGCTGCCAGGAGACGGACGGCGGCGTCGCACTGGTCATCACCTCGCCGGAGCGGGCCAAGGATCTGAAGAACCGCCCGGCCATCATCGAGGCAGCCGCGCAGGGGGCCAGCCCGGACCAGTATTCGATGGTCAGCTACT
This sequence comes from Mycobacterium sp., assembly GCA_025965555.1. Classification (GTDB taxonomy): domain Bacteria; phylum Actinomycetota; class Actinomycetes; order Mycobacteriales; family Mycobacteriaceae; genus Mycobacterium. Next base: position 2,372 of record JAOPWT010000310.1, on the reverse strand, counting down.
ACCGGCCGGAACTCGACGGACTGCCGGAGATGGGTCTGGTGGGCAAACAGATGTGGGCGCAGTCCGGCCTGACGCCGACCGACATCCAGACCGCGATCCTCTACGACCACTTCACCCCGTTCACGCTCATCCAATTGGAGGAATTGGGATTCTGCGCACTCGGCGAGGCCAAGGACTTCATCGCCGACGGCGCCATCGAGATCGGCGGGCGATTGCCCATCAACACCCATGGCGGCCAGCTCGGCGAGGCCTACATCCACGGCATGAACGGCATCGCCGAGGGGGTGCGGCAGCTACGCGGCACGTCGGTCAACCCGGTGCCCGACGTGGAGCACGTCCTGGTCACCGCAGGCACCGGGGTGCCTACCTCGGGTCTCATTCTCGGGTAGAAGCAAACGTTGGCAGCCCAGGGCTTCCATCGTCGCTGGCGTAATCTGCGTTGCTGACAAAGACCGAGGGCCGTCTCCAATGACGACGCTGGGTGCTCCCTCGCAGTGGCCAACTCATGCTTCACCCGGTGACGACGGCCGCGTCGGGATGGATACCGAATCGGGAGAGACTAGTTCCGATGGCGTGCAGGATCCAGGCATCGGGCAAGAACAGGTCAGCGAAGGGCCGAAGTCGGTGCGCCCGGCGGTCTAGCGGCTCTCGATCCACATCGAGACAACTGGTCGAGCTTCATGGAGCTAGGCAACCCGACGATGCGGAAATGGTCCCAACGGTCTATGTACGGCCGGGCGGACCTGGGCAATAGTGGGTCGATGCACGTGAGTTGGATCAACCCCTTTGCTCCACGCGGTGCGGGATGATCCAGGTGAGGCCGTCCCGGTCGGCGTTGAGCGACGTGATTGCCCCATGGCGTAGCAGGGGCGCACGTGCATCCCGCGAGCAAAACGACGCGAGCCCGAAGCGATGCCAGGAGAGTGCCCGTTGGTGTGGCGATCGGAGCGAGAGGGCGGGGCGCGAATTGAAGTCCGCCCGCACCGTTCCCTCGACCGTGTACCCGCTACCCGACACGGGACGGCGCCACACAGGCACGAGCGATCCTCTAACGGAGCCGTCGCCATCTGGAAGTGCGCGGCATCGGATGGTCTCGGTTGGAAAGCCCGCTCGAACCCGAGCGCGAGTTGACAGCGGAAGGGGTCATGGTTGATGACGACGGACGCGTTCGATGTTGCTCCCTGAGAGCAGGATTCGACCCAGTCGGATCCGTCGCCGTCCTTGATGTCAGGTGGTGGATCAGCCCCGATCTCGAAAGATGACCGGCCTCATCGTCAAGACGGTGGTCTTGGATGGCGGCGCCGGACGCGATCGAACCTGGGAGATGCCAAGTGCCAAAGAACGATTTGAACGGATCGACGCCCTGGGTAACCAACGTCCCGCGTGCCGGTGAGACGGAGGGAACTCGCGACGGAGGCCACTCGTCCGCAGCGCGGCTCGGGCATCTGGTGTGGGTAGCGGATGCGGTGGAGTCCGGCCACGCTCAGCAGTTGCAGAGGGGCAGATACATTGAGCAGAGTCTGAGTCGTGTCGGGAGCCTCAACCCCGAGACGGCAACATGGTCACCGCCGGACGTAACGAACGGTTCAGGGGTGACGCCGCGAGGAACGAGTGCACGCGATCCGCTACGGGACGCAAATATCTTGATCGTCGACGACTGCACGCTCCATCGGGAGAACTTGATAGCCATCTTCGCCCTGAACTCGATAGCGGTACCGCGCGCGGCCTGGGGTCTGCCATCGTTCGTTACCGCATTGCACAAGACCGAGCCATCCGTAGTTCTCCTGAACATGGCGGCCCGCGACAGCATGCTGTTACTTCGCGCCGCAGCGGAACTCAGGCCAAACGTGCCGGTGATCGTGCTGGGCGCCTCCGAAGACGACGAACCGCAGATCGTCGCGTGCGCCGAGGTAGGTGTGGCCGGTTACCACATGCGAAAAGACTCGTTCGAAGACTTGCTCACTCTGATGCGCGCGGTCGCTGACGGCGAAACATTATGGTCGCCAGCGGTGTCCGCGATCTTGTGCCGCCGCTTGTCGGCTCTAGCTGCACCACCAGATCCAGCAGCCAAGGAACTAGCTCTAACGACTCGAGAGGCCCAGATCCTAAAGATGCTGGAACTAGGCCGATCGAATCAGGATATTGCAAAGCACCTCTCGATTGCAGTTCACACGGTCAAGAACCATGTTCACAACCTGTTGAGCAAGCTCGGGGTCAGCACACGGGCCGAGGCCGCAGCACTTTCTCGCACCTTTCGGTCGCACCAAGTCTGATGACGAACTGGTTCTCGGTTCATACAAAATCAGCTCTGATGGTCCATATACGACAGCGTTGCGGGCCCCAATAGTGATTGAGTGCTCCTTCAGTTAGCT
>JAOPWT010000304.1 GCA_025965555.1 Mycobacterium sp. | reverse complement strand
GTGCCCCACGACCCGGCGCCGCGCCCCCGCCCGCCTTGGCCGTCTCACGCACTCTGCCGATGACCTGGGCGACGTCGTCCCAGCCGACCCAACCCGCCAGCCGACGGGCGTACTCGTCGCGCAGTGTCGGGTCCTTGATCCTGGCCGCCATCGGCACACATCGGCGGAGCGCGGCCACCCGGCCCTCCGCACTGTCGAGGTCGTGATCGGCCAGCGCAGTGCGAATGACGAACTCGAACAGCGGAGTTCGTCGCGCGACAAGGTCACGCAGCGCACCGTCACCGGACTTCAGCCGCAGATCACACGGATCCATACCCTCGTCTGCGACGGCGACGAAGGACTGGCCGGACAGGTTCTGCTCACCCTCGAACGCCTTGACCGCCGCGGCGCGGCCCGCCGCGTCACCGTCGAACACGTAGATCAGCTCACCGCGAAAGAAGTTGTCGTCCATCATGAGCCGCCGCAACATCGCGAGGTGCTCCTCGCCGAACGCGGTGCCGCACGACGCGACCGCCGTCGTCACGCCTGCAAGGTGCATGGCCATCACGTCGGTGTAGCCCTCGACGACGACGGCCTGGTGCCCCTTGGCGATGTCGCGCTTGGCAAGGTCCAGCCCGAACAGGACGTTGGACTTCTTGTAGAGCACCGTCTCCGGGGTGTTGACGTACTTGGCGTCCATGTGGTCGTCGTCGAACAGTCGGCGGGCACCGAAGCCGATCACCTCGCCGCTGGAGACCCGGATGGGCCACAGCAGCCGCCGGTGGAAGCGGTCCATCGGGCCCCGACGGCCTTCCCGCGACAGCCCTGCGGCCTCCAACTCCTTGAACTCGAAACCCTTGCGCAGCAAGTGCTTCGTCAAGGTATCCCAGCCCGACGGTGCGAATCCGCACCCGAACTGCCTGGCCGCCTCGGCGTCGAAGTTGCGCTCGACCAGATACTGCCGGGCGGGCGCGGCCTCGTCGGACTGCAACGCCTCGGCATAGAACGCCTGGGCCGCCGCGTTGGCGGCGATCAGCCTGCTGCGGCTGCCCTTGTCGCGTTGGACGTTGGTGGCCGAGGCTCCGGTGTAGGTGACGGTGTAGTTGATGCGGTCGGCCAGCATCTCGACGGACTCGACGAAGCTGACGTGTTCGATCTTCTGCAGAAAGGCATAGACGTCACCGCCCTCACCGCACCCGAAACAGTGGAAGTGACCGTGGTTGGGCCGGACGTGAAACGACGGCGACTTCTCGTCGTGGAACGGGCACAGCCCCTTCAGCGAGTCGGCACCCGCGCGGCGCAACTGCACGTAGTCACCGACGACGTCCTCGATGCGGGTGCTTTCTCGAATGGACGCGATGTCACGGTCGGGAATCCGCCCACCCCGCGTCGCATCGCTCCTGCCCGCCGCTCCCGCCACCGGGACAGTCTATGCGCGTGCCGTGACCCAGCCGCCCCGGTGCTCAAGCGGGGACGAGACGCTCCAGCCGTCCTTCGGTGTAGGACGCGATCTGGTCGACGATCACCCGCAGTCGGGCCCCGTCGTCGGCGGCGGCGTTGAACTCGGGAACGAAGATCGGGTCGAGGGTGGCAGGCGCACTGGCCAACAGGAACTGGGCGACGCCGTGGATGCGAATCCGTTGCCGCGCCTGCAGTTCGAGGTGGGGTGGGTCGGACATGATGAACTGCAGCGCGAGGATCTTGAGCAGCACGACCTCGGCCCGCACCGTCGCGGGCACCAAGAGCTCGGCCTGGTAGCGGATCAGCGGACCTGGGCCGGTCCTGTCCCTGGTGGCCGCGATGGCGGCGGACGCGAACCGCCCGACGAACTCACTGGTCAGGGTCTTCAAAGCCACCGATGCGGCCAACGTGCCGTCGTACTTGCCGACCGCGGCGACCACTGGCAGCGCCGACAGCCGGTGCGCTGCCGCGATCAGGTCATCCGCGGCGAGCCCGCCACCCATCCCGCTGGCCTCGCCGAGCCGGCCCAGCTCGTCCACCGCGTCGTCGTCACCGAGTACGCGCATGTCGATGCGGCCGGAGACCACGCCGTCCTCGACGTCGTGCACCGAGTACGCCACGTCGTCCGCCCAGTCCATGACCTGAGCCTCCAGGCAGGGCTTGCGCTCCGGGGCGCCGTCGCGCACCCAGGTGGCCGCTGCCCCGTCGTCGGCGTAGAAACCGAACTTGCCCGCCGTCCGGAACCACGGATACTTGGTCACCGCGTCCAAGGCGGCCCTGGTGAGGTTCAGGCCCGCGCTATTGCCGTGGGAGTCAAGGACTTTCGGCTCCATCCTGGTGAGGATCCGGAAGTTCTGCGCATTGCCCTCGAACCCGCCGAAGTCCGCCGTCAACTCGTCGAGCGCCCGCTCGCCGTTGTGCCCGTAGGGCGGGTGGCCGATGTCGTGCGCCAGGCCGGCGAGATCGACGAGGTCGGGGTCGCATCCCAGACCGACCGCCATGCCCCGGCCGATCTGCGCGACCTCCAACGAGTGCGTCAGCCGCGTCCGCGGTGTCTCGCTCTGCCGCGGCCCGACGACCTGCGTCTTGTCGGCCAGCCTGCGGAAGGCGGCGCTGTGCAGAACCCGGGCGCGGTCGCGGGCGAAGTCGGTGCGGTGTTCCGTGTCGGTGCCCGGCAGGGCAGCACCCTTCGGCGCCTCGACCACCATGCGTTGCCGGTCGAAGTCGTCGTATAGATCGTTGGAGTGTGCCACCGACGGATAGTCTGCCAGGACGGTCCGCCGGTCTCCGGTGCCCGTCGGGTCTGGCGCACTACATTGACGGTCATGCGCAGGAATCTTTGGGCAGCCCGCCTTCTCAGCACGCTCCTCGCGGTGGTGACCGTGGGCGCTCTGCTGGCGCCGGGCCTCCCGACGGCCGACGCCCAGCCGCCGTCCCGGCTGACCGACTACGTCACCGACAGCGCGGGCGTGCTGGACTCCGGTGGCCTCAGCGAGGTCAAGGGCGCCGTCGACGATCTCTACAACGCTCGCCGGGTTCGACTGTGGGTCGTCTACGTCGACACCTTCTCCGGCCAGACGGGGGTCGCCTGGGCGCAGAGGGCCATGCAGATCAACAACTTCCAGCCCGACCAGGACGCGATCCTGGCCGTCGCCACCCAGGACCGCGACTACGCCCTGCTGGCCGGCACCAAGATTCTGAGCGACTCCGATCAGGCCAATCTTCGCCGCAACGAGGTGGAACCGGCCCTGCGCCAAGGCGACTGGGCGGGTGCCGCGACGGCCGCCGCCACCGGGTTGAAGAACGACGGCAGCTCATCGGGAGGCGTCTCCTGGATCGGCATCGTCATCTTCCTGGCGATCATCGCCCTGGCCGTGCTGGCACTCGTCATGTGGCGCGGGCGCAGGCGCCGCAAGCGTCGTGAGGCGGAGTTCGCCGCCGCGCAGCGGGTTGATCCAGCCGACCCCAACGCGCTGTCGTCGTTGTCCCTCGATGCCCTCGATGACCTGTCGAAGTCGATCGTCGTCGAGGTCGACAATGCGGTGCGCACCAGTGACAACGAGCTGGCCCTGGCCGTCGAGGAGTTCGGCGAGAGGGACACCGCACCCTTCAGCCAGGCCGTCGCGGCAGCGAAAACGGCGCTGACGCAAGCGTTCAACGTCCGTCAGATCCTCGACGACACCATCCCCGAGACGCCCGCCCAGCGCCGCGATCTGCTCACCCGGGTCATCGTCGCCGCCGCCAGGGCCGACGACGAACTCGAGGCGCAACGCGAGGCCTTCGGCAAGCTGCGCGACCTGGTCATCAACGCGCCGGACCGACTGGACACCCTCACCCAGCAGATGGTCGACCTGACGGCGCGCATCGAACCCGCCGGGCAGACCCTGACGGCGCTGCACTCGCAGTTCTCCGAAACCGCACTGGCATCGGTGGCGGGCAACGTCGACACCGCCAAGCAACGGCTGTCCTTCGCCGATCAGAACATCACCAACGGCCGCGCGCTGGTCGCCAAGCCGGCAGGCAGCCAAGGCGGGCTGGTCGACGCGGTCCGTGCGGCGGAATCCGCGTTGGGTCAGGCCCGCACGTTGCTCGACTCGGTCGACAGCGCATCCACCGACATCAATCGGGCAGTCGCGGCGCTGCCCGAGGCGATCGCCGACATTCAGAACGGCATCAATGCCGCGGCAACCCAACTCGCGCGGGGCAACATACCGCACGCCGCCGAGCTGACCACGGCCCGCGACGCGGCGGTGGCCGCCGTCAGCCACGCGCAAGGCGCGGGTACCTCGGACCCGCTGGGCACCTTCACCCAACTGACGCAGGCCGACGCGCAACTCGATCGACTGCTCGCGGCGATCAGTGATGAACTCGAGGCGGCCGCACGGTTGAACCGTGCGTTCGATCAGGCACTGTTCAGCGCGCAGTCGCAGGTGCGCTCGGTGTCGGACTTCATCGACACCCGCCGCGGCAGCGTCGGACCCGAAGCGCGCACCCGACTGGCGGAGGCCGTGCGGCAACTCGAGGCCGCGCAGGCCGTCAAGGCGACCAATCTTTCGGAGGCCATTCAGCACGCCAACGGCGCCGCGATGCTAGCGGCTCAAGCCCAGTCCATGGCGAACGCCGACGTCAGCGCTGCCCAGCGTCAGTACACCGGTCGCTACGGCGGCCCAGGCGGCTTCGGCGGCGGCAGCACGGGCGCGGTGCTCGGCGGCATCATCATCGGCAACATCCTGTCCGGCGCGCTGCGCGGTGGCATCGGCGGAAGCGTGGGCGGTGGCGGCAGTTGGAGCCCGACGTCGTTCGGCGGCTCCGGCGGCGACTGGGGCGGTGGCGGCGGCGGCGGCCGCTTCTAACCTCCCGCGCGAGGGTCAGGCGCCCTTGAGGCGCACCGCGAGGTAGTCGGAGACGGCGTCGATCGCCACGCGCTCCTGCGTCATCGAATCGCGCTCGCGGATCGTCACCGCGTGGTCTTCCAGCGAGTCGAAGTCCAGCGTCACGCAGAACGGCGTACCAATCTCGTCCTGCCTGCGGTACCGGCGCCCGATCGCGCCCGCGTCGTCGAACTCGATGTTCCACGACTTGCGGAGCTCCGCAGCGAGGTCCTTGGCCTTGGGCGACAGGTCTGCGTTCCGCGACAGCGGCAACACGGCCGCCTTGACGGGCGCGAGCCGCGGATCGAGCTTCAGCACGGTGCGCTTATCGACGCCGCCCTTGGCGTTGGGCGCCTCGTCTTCGTGGTACGAGTCGACGAGGAAGGCCATCAACGATCGCGTCAGGCCGGCGGCAGGCTCGATGACGTACGGCGTGTACCGCGTCTCCGTAGCCTGGTCGTAGAACGACAGATCGGTGCCGGAATGCTTTGAGTGCGTGGACAAGTCGAAGTCGGTCCGGTTGGCCACGCCCTCGAGCTCACCCCACGGGTTGCCCTGGAAGCCGAACTTGTACTCGATGTCGACCGTGCGGTCGGAGTAGTGCGACAGCTTCTCCTTCGGATGCTCGTAGAGCCGAAGGTTGTCGGGATCGATGCCGAGGTCGACGTACCACTGCAGCCGGGTGTCGATCCAGTACTGGTGCCATTGCGCCGCGGTGGAGGGTTCGACGAAGAACTCCATCTCCATCTGCTCGAACTCGCGGGTCCGGAAGATGAAGTTGCCCGGGGTGATCTCGTTGCGAAAGCTCTTGCCGATCTGGCCGATTCCGAACGGCGGCTTGCGTCGCGACGTCGTCACCACGTTCGCGAAGTTGACGAAGATTCCCTGTGCCGTCTCGGGGCGCAGGTAGTGCATGCCCTCTTCGGTCTCGATCGGTCCGAGATAGGTCTTCAGCATCATGTTGAAGTCGCGCGGCTCGGTCCACTGCCCCTTGGTGCCGCAGTCCGGACACACGATCTCGCTCATCGGGACGGCGTCCGGATCGTCGAGCCCCTTCTTCAGGGCGTACGCCTCCTGCAAGTGGTCCTGGCGGTGGCGCTTGTGGCAGTGCATGCACTCGACCAGCGGGTCGTTGAACACCTCGACGTGGCCGGAGGCCACCCATACCTCGCGCGGCAGGATGATCGCGCTGTCGAGTCCGACGACGTCGTCACGGCCGGTGACCACCGACCGCCACCACTGCCGCTTGATGTTCTCCTTGAGCTCGACGCCCAGCGGGCCGTAGTCCCACGCCGACTTGGTGCCGCCGTAGATTTCGCCGGCTTGGTAGACGAGGCCACGGCGTTTCGCGAGATTGGCAACGGTGTCGATGATGGAGGCCACGGGGAAACAGCGTAGCGGGCGACGGCCGCTCGATTGACATGCGCATCGGCGCATGTATTCTGGCCCGTAATGAAAACGGTTTCCAAATTGGTCGTGCCCAAACCGGTCGAGGACACGCACGCCGGCCACGCCCACGGCGGAGTGCCTGCGCACGACGTACCGCCGCGCGCCGTGCTCGACACGGCCGGTGACCTGTTGCGGGCACTGGCCGCGCCGGTCCGCATCGCGATCGTGCTCCAACTTCGCGAATCATCGCGATGCGTGCACGAACTCGTCGACGCGCTCGGCGTGCCCCAGCCACTGGTCAGCCAGCATCTGCGCATTCTGAAGTCCGCCGGAGTCGTCGCCGGGGAACGCACCGGCCGCGAAGTGCACTACCGACTGGTGGACCATCACCTCAGCGACATCGTGCTGGCCGCCGTCGCCCACGCGGGCGAGTACCCGCGTGAACAATCAGCGGACGGAACCCGATGACCGGCACCGCCGTCCGTTCCACCCGGCAGCGCGCCGCGATCTCGGCGCTGCTGGAGAACGTCGAGGAGTTCCGATCCGCGCAAGAACTTCACGACGAACTGCGCCGCCGAGGCGAGGGCATCGGCCTGACGACGGTGTATCGCACGTTGCAGGCGATGGCGTCGGCCGGGCTACTGGACACCCTGCGCACCGACACCGGCGAATCGGTGTACCGGCGCTGTTCCCAACACCACCACCATCACCTGGTGTGCCGCGACTGTGGCACGACGGTCGAGGTCGAGGACGGAGCCGCCGAGGCGTGGGCCACCGAAATCGCTGCCCAGCACGGCTTCTCCGACGTCAGCCACACCATCGAAATCTTCGGGGTGTGCGCGGGCTGCACACCACCGGGGGTCACGAGGTGAGGCTGCGACGCACGTCGGCGCCCGTGGTGAGCACCAGCAGGATCAAC
>JAOPWT010000290.1 GCA_025965555.1 Mycobacterium sp. | reverse complement strand
GACGACCTCGCCGTCACCGACCGTCAGGTCGACGCCCCGCCGCGTCTGGTCGTCGAGTCCGTGTCGGGAGCCGGCGTACTGCGCGACGCGTCGCTGGAGGTGGCGCCAGGCGAGATCGTCGGTCTGGCGGGCACCGAGGGCTCCGGCAAGCGGGTGCTCGGCGAGATCATCGCAGGCATCGTCCGGCCGACGTCGGGTCGAGTGCTGATCAACGGCAAGGAGGTGTCCGGCAGCATCGGTGACCACGTGGCCGCAGGCATCGCCTACGTGCCCCCGGACCGCGCCGAGAAGGGTCTGATCACCACGGCGTCGATCGTCGACAACGTCCAATTAGCCTCGCTGCACGACAGATTCGCCACCAGACGTGTCGGGCTGTGGGCGGTCGGGCGCGCACGCAAGGTCGCCGAACGCTACGTCGATGAGCTCGGCATCGTCGCCGAGAGCATCGACGCACCGGTGTCCTCGTTGTCCGGAGGCAATGCGCAGAAGGTCCTCATCGCGAAATGGCTTCTGCGCCAACCCGATGTACTCGTCCTCGACGAACCCACCCAGGGTGTCGACACAGGTGCGCGCGAGGGCATCTACGACCTGCTGCGGCAGGTGGCCGCCGCAGGCACCACGGTGATCCTCGTCAGCGACGATCTTCCCGAGCTGATCGGCCTCTCCAACCGGATCGCCGTGATCACGAACGGACTGATCACCTCGATCGTCGACGCCCCGCCAGGAGCCAAGCCGGACGAGCACGACCTCGTCGCCAGGATGATCCCCGGCGCCGAGTCCCATGCACACCCAGTTCCCGTTCCTACGACCGTCGGATGATGCCATGACCACCGAACTGACCCCCGTCACCACCACTGCCCCCGCCGCGACCGAGGCGGCGCAGGCGTCCGCGCCCGAGGCCCGTTCCTCCGGCTCGACGTTCAAGCGCGTCAACGTCGTTCGCGACATTCTGCCGCTGGCTGCACTGCTGGCACTCGTCGTGTTCTTCTCGGTGCGCGCCGAGGCGTTCCTGAGCGCTGCCAACCTCACCCTGATCAGCGGCCAGGCGGGCATCCTCCTCCTCGCCTCGCTGGGCGCCACGCTCGTGATCATCGCGGGCAGCGTCGACCTGTCGGTGGGATCCATCGCGCTGCTGACCGGTGCGGTGGTGGCCCTGCTGATCAATGCCGGGGTCAGCAATCCCGTGCTGGCAGTGCTGATCGCCACCGCGGTGGGTGCGGCCATCGGCCTCGTCAACGGGGTGGTGTTCGCGTACGGCAGGGTGCCGTCGTTCATCGCCACCCTCGGGACACTGTCACTGTTCGCAGGCATCGGTTTGACCATCCTGCAGGGCAGCACCATCAACTTCACTGACGAAGGCATCCGCGGTCTGGCCATCGGGCAGTTCATCCCGAACATCCAGAACGCCGCCCTGATCGCCATCGTCGCGTTCCTGGTGGTGTGGTTCTTCGCCCGCCGCACCAGGTTCGGCCTGTACGTCTACGCGGTCGGCGGCAACGAGCGCGTCGTCGAACTCGCCGGTGTGAGCACCAGGAGGGTCAAGGTGCTGATCCTCATCATCTCGGGTATCACTGCCGGACTGGCGGGACTGCTGCTCACTGCTCAGCTCGGCGCCGCAGGCCCCACGACGGGTTCGACGATCCTGCTGGACTCGGTGGCGGCGATCGTCATCGGCGGCACCGCGTTGTCCGGTGGCGTCGGTGGCGTCGGCAGGACGGTGCTCGGCGTGCTGATCCTGACCGTTCTGTCCAACGGTCTCAACCAGATTGGCGCAGCCGACTACACGCAGACCGTCATCAAGGGTCTGGTGATCATCGTCGCCGCCGTGTTCACCATGGCCTCGCAGCGCAAGTTGATCGTGAAGTGACGGACGCCCCCCGGCGGACACCCGCCGGGGTTTGTGTCCGATTGTGACGTCCAAATAATCGTCCCGATCCGATTGCTGTCGTCCATGATCTTGTTCGGGCATCGTGGCGGAGCAATCCTCGCGGAGTCGGCCCACCTTCGGGCTGATCAGCGCGACCGAACATCCACGAAAGACCAGCCAGCGATGCCCGCTCCCAGAATGACCCACGCCGTCCTAGGCTCCGCAGCACTTGCCCTCGTCCTCACGCTCGCAGGCTGCGGGGGCGGCGGCGGTTCGCAGTCGTCCGTCGCCGCGGGTCCACCCGTGAAGGGCGGCTCCCTCGTCTACGGCGCCGACCGCGAGCCGGCCTGCCTCGACCCGCACAACAACGGCGACATGCCGCAGACCTACGTGGCCAGGCAGTTCCTCGACTCGCTGGTCTCCGAGCGGCCCGACGGCACCGTGGTGCCCTGGCTGGCGGATTCCTGGACCACCTCGCCGGACGGTCTGACCTACACCTTCAAGATCAAGCAGGGCGTGAAGTTCCACGACGGCACGCCGCTCGACGCCGCCGCCGTCAAGGCGAACTTCGACCAGATGCTGGATCCGGCGACGCAGTCGCTGACCGACACCGGGTACCTCAGGCCGTACTACGAATCTTCCCGCGCGGTCGATCCCTCGACATTCGAGCTGAAGCTGAAGAGTCCGTACTCGGCGCTGCTGCCGGTCCTCTCACAGGCGTTCTTCGGCATCGAATCGCCGAAGGCCATGGCTCGCGGGCTGGATGCCAACTGCCAATCACCGGTGGGGACAGGCCCGTTCGTCGTGAAGCAGTGGGTCCACGGCCAGAGCGTCGAACTGGACCGCAACACCGACTACAACTCGGCGCCCGCCGATGCCAAGCACCAGGGACCTGCCTACCTCGATCACGTCAGCTGGAAGTTCCTGGAGGACGGGTCGGTTCGGTTCGGAGCCGTCCAGGGTGAGGGCGCCGACGTCATCTTCAACCCGCCCGCCCAGCAGAACGCTTCGCTGAAGGCGGACCCGAACCTGAGCCTGCAGGAGTTCACCCACACCGGCCTGCCGAACGGGTTCGCGCTCAACACCACCCGGTTCCCCTTCAACGACACGTCCGTGCGGCAGGCGTTCATCCACGGCTCGAACGCCGAGGCCGCGGTCAAGAGCGCCTACCTCGGCGTGTTCAACTGGGAGCCGGGGCCCCTGACGTCGACGACGCCGTTCCTGGACAAGGATCTGCGCGACTACTACGGAAACGATCCGGCCAAGGCGAACCAGCTGCTCGACGCGGCGGGCTGGACCCAGCGCGACGCCGACGGCTACCGGACCAAGGACGGCAAGCAGCTCGCCGCGACCGCGATCTACTCGTCGGACCCGGGTGACACCCCTCCGACCGACGTCACGCTGTACCAGGACATCCAGGCGGCGGAGAAGCAGATCGGCTTCAACCTCGTGCTCAAGCCGATCCCGCAGGACCAGTACTTCGCGGCATTCACCGACAAGAACGCGTATGACGCTCTCGCCGGGGCGTATTGGAACAGCCCGACGCCGCTGGTACTCACCCTGCTGTACTCGACCGATTCGATGAACCTGGCGCCGGGCAACAACATGGCCTGGGTGTCGAATCCCGCCATCGACGCGCCACTGAAGGACATCGCCGCGGCATCCGACGTCGAGCAGCAGAAGCACCTCTACGACCAGGTGCAGCAGCTCGTCGCGCAGAACGCCTACCACCTCGGGCTCTATCCGCAGACCACGCGGCTCGTCGCGAAGAAGCGCGTGCAGGACGTCTGGATCGAGCCGTCGGAAGGTGAGCCGGTACTGCACGACGCCTGGCTGGCGCCGTGACTGCGAGACGTGTGCTCGGTCGCCTCGCGGGGGTCGTCGGCGTCCTCTGGGGCGCCGCCACGCTCACGTTCATCGTCGAGCAGCTGATGCCGACTGACCCCGCCCAGACCATCCTGGGCGGGGCGGGTGCGAAACCCACGCCGGAACAGATGGCCGCGGTGCGTGCGCAGTACGGGTTCGACCGGCCCGTGATCGTCCAGTACCTGGACTATCTCGGCGGTCTGCTGCGCGGCGATCTCGGCACGTCCTACGTGCGCAAGCAGCCGGTGTCGGACATCATCTCCCAGCAGATCGCCTCGACGCTGACGTTGACGATCACCGCACTCGTCGCCGCCTGGGTCATCGCGGTGCTCGTCACGCTTCTCACGGCCCATCGAAGTCGGCCTCTGGCCGCCCTCGGCTCTGGCGTGGAGACGCTGCTCGCCGCGCTTCCGCAGTACTGGCTGGGCATCGTTCTGTTGGTGTTCTTCGCGTTCCGGTTGCACTGGCTACCGGTGGTCGGCGACGGGGGACCAGAGGGGATGGTGCTTCCCGCACTGACTCTCGCCCTGCCGCTGGCCGGCTTCCTCGGCCAGGTGACGCGTGACGAATTCTCCTCTGCCATGGAGCAACCCTTCGCCGTGTCGGCACGCGCGCGCGGGATGAGTGACCTCGGGGTGCGCTGCCGCCACGCCCTGCGCCATGCGGTCCTACCCGGTCTGACGCTGTCGGGTTGGGCGCTCGGATCGCTGTTCTCGACGGCCGTGATCGTGGAGGCGGTGTTCGTCCGACCTGGGATCGGCCGCGTCCTCGTCGATGCCGTCACCTCCCAGGACATGCCGGTCGTCGTCGGAGTGACCCTGTTCGTCGCCGCGGTCTACGTGCTGGCGAACCTGCTGGTGAACCTCGCCTTCGGTCGCATCGACCCGCGCCTGAGGAGGACGGCCCAATGACCGTCAACGTCGCCGACGGCCTGATCGCCCAGGCCGGGCGCGTCGAGTCGCGCACCGGCGGCGGCCACAGGCTGCGGCCCGCCGTCTGGCTGGCCGCGCTGTTCCTGCTGCTGGTGCTCGCCTGGGCGGCGGTGCCGTCGGCCTTCACCAGCGGCACGCCATTCGACACCGACATCGGCGCTGCGGTCCAGGAGCCGTCACTCGACCACTGGTTCGGCACGGACGCCTCCGGCCGCGACATCTACACGCGCGTCGTATTCGGCGCCCGCAGTTCGCTTTTGATCGGCTCGGGCGCCACCGCGCTGGCGCTCGTCGCGGCGGTCGCGTTCGGATTCGCCGCGGGACTCGGCGGCCGGTTCACCGACGGGACGATCAGCCGGTTCCTCGAAGTGGTGCTCGCGTTGCCCGGCCTGTTGCTCG
>JAOPWT010000286.1 GCA_025965555.1 Mycobacterium sp. | reverse complement strand
CCGCAGCCGGCCAGGCGACCTGCGCCACCGGTGCCTCCGCGGCCCCGCGTCCCCAACCCCGCGCAAAGGCCGCCGGCGCGCGGGCCAAGGCCCACTGAACCGCCCACCACGCGCCTGCGGCCGCCAGGTCCCCCGCCGAGCGGCCCGCGACCCCCGCGCCGCTGAGGCTGCCCACCACGCTCATACCGAAAGGCATTGTCCCACAATGAAGGTCAAGGACATGTTGATGCAGGATCTGCCTGATCTCTACCCGGGGTTGACTCGGGCCGGCATCGAGCAGGTCGCCAAGGTGCTGGACGAGGTGCCCGGCACCAAGAGTGCTCTGAGCGTGGCTTCCACGCTGATGGAAGTCGTACCGAGCATGGCCGCCAGAATCGGGGGACTCGAGGGTGACGGCCTCGCGGACTACCTGAGCAGACTGCGCGCCGCGGCCGTCCTGGCCCTGCAGATGTGGAAGCCGGATGCGCAAGCCCCCTCGGCCAGGCACTTCTCTGCGGCGGTGGAGGCGATCGACGGGGACTGACGGTCAAGGGCGGCGCAGACCCTTAGCCTCGCAACGCCGTTCCTCGGCAATCCGCTGTTCTCGGCTGTACAGCAACCCGAAGGTGAACCCGTTCTCCCGGGGCGCGGTTCCCGCTGCCACGGCCATCCGTCGCAGGGCGGCGGCTGCCACGACCGTGTCCTGGTGGTCGCCGAGCACGGACTGCACCCTCTTGTGTTGCTTGCGCCTGCGCTTGGCGGCGGAATGGACCGGTGCCACCAGTTCGGCGGCGTATCGGGCCCGTTTGGCGGCCTTTCGCGCCCGGTGCAACAGGACTGGATCTCCGGCGACGAGCGCTCTGTCGAGCCGGCGCTCCGCCTTGCGGCTCGCCTTGATGGCCAGTTTGCGAAGGACCTTGGGTCCCAGGTCGTCGTCGATCGGTGCATCGGTTCGCCACTGTCGCAGTACGGCCAGGATGTCAAGGTAGCGAGCAGAATCCATGGCCTGGTCGACGGTCTTGCGCGCAGGAAGCTCGATGGCCTGGAGATCGCTGCGGATCCTCGACCGGACGGGTCCGAGTACCAGCTCCTCTGGGAGGGCGTCGACGGCCTCGGCGAAACGCCGCTGCTGAACCTGAGCGTCGCGCACCTCTCCGAGGAGGCCTGCGAACCACTTGAGCTCGTCGTCCAGGCCCGGTGGCGCGTGCAGCACCTTCTTGAAGACGCGCAGGGTGCTTCGGACCCGGCGGATGGCGACCCGGGTGTCGTGGATGGGATCTCGCTGACGGCGCAGATCGACGTCACCGGCCATGATCTGGTCGATCTGCTGGTCGAGGTAGGCGCGCACCGCCGCGGCGGCCTTCGGCAGCGCAGAGGGCGCCGGCATGCCGGTCGCGTGCGCCAGTTTCGACGGGTAGGTGGACGGTCTGGCTCCGGCGGCGCGCAGACGTCTCCGCAGTTTCTTGGGCACCATCTTGGTGCCGGGCCCTAGTTCGACTTCGACCTCCCGCCAGGCCAACAGTTCGCTTCCCATGGAGGCGCGCACCGTATCGTCGGCGATCTCGTAGCGCAACTTGCCCTCGGCGCTCACCCGGTGGCGTCGTCGCAGGGTCCGAATCGTCGCTGCGTTGGTCAGTTCCTTTCCCAGAGCGGCGCCGGTGAGAATCCGACTCAGCTCGGGCGGTGGCGAGTCCGAGAGCGGCCAGTGCAGTTCCAGGCGGCCGTCGCCGCTGGGCAACTTCACTTGCCATCCCGTGTCGTCGTCGCCGTCGCGGCGACGCACGACGATGCCGTGTGCCCGTAGATCGAAATCGCGAGTGTCGTAGTATGTGCTCGCGAGTTCGACTGTGTCGCTTTGGACTTCGGCGTGAAAAGTCACGTCGTCCAAATCGGGTAACGTGAAGGCGTGGTCGACGGCCCACTTTCCTTCACGTTCCATCAGTTCTTCCATCACTCTGGAATTTCCGCAAGACGGGGCGGTCAAACGTCGGGTCGTCGAGGCGAGTTCATCCCACCGGGTGCGCGCCAATCCGTTGGCCTTGGCGTGGGACGCATCGGACTCGAAGGCGCCGAGGACGGCGGACTGAGGTGACAGGTCCAGGTCCTCGGCGATCTGCACTAGCCGGTCGGCGACGTCCTTGTCGTAGATGCACAACCCGTCGCTGTAGGCGATGATCGGACCGCCGCCCACGCCGCCGATCTCCTCGTTGGTGGTGAGCACGAAGTACACGTCTGAAGGCGGGCAGTGCCATCACCTTGATCGCCCGCGACTCCCGCTCGGTCCGGTTATCGCCACGAATCAGCCCGACCAGATTTCCGGCGGCGTCGATCGAGCCGCACGGACCCGTAGGTCCACAACAACTCCTGCAGCAGTTCGTAGCGCATCCCATCCTGATTCCGCGGGTGGCGGGTCACTGCTCCTTCTCGCCGGGGATGTATTGCTGGACCTTCTGCTTCAGGCCCTGTTTGATGAAGCCGCGTGCATCCTCGTCGCCCTTGATCACCGCCGCGGCCAGCGACTTGGCTTGCGCGAAGGTGGCGTGCGGTGGGATTGGTGGCACGTCGGGATCGCAGCGGACGTCGAGCACGGTGGGCCGATCGGCGGCCAACGCGCGATCCCATGCACCGCCCAACTCAGCCGAGTCGTCGATGTTCTCGCCATGCAGGCCGAGGCTGCGCGCGAATGCAGCGTAGTCGACGTCGGGGAGCGACTGTGAGGCAACGAATTTGGGGGAGTCACCCATCGCCCGAAGCTCCCAGGTCACCTGGTTCAGATCGTCGTTGTGCAGCACCGCGACGATCAGGCGGGGGTCGGTCCACTGCTGCCAGTACTTGGCCACCGTGATCAGTTCGGCCATGTTGTTCATCTGCATGGCGCCGTCGCCGACAAGGGCAATGCCCGGTCGGTCGGGGTGGGCCCACTTGGCGCCGATGACGTAGGGCACGGCGGGCCCCATCGTGGCTAGGGTGCCAGACAGCGAACCTCGCACGCCGGCAGGGAACTTCAGATGACGGGCGTACCAGTTCGCCGAGGATCCCGAACAGGCGGCGACGATCGCGTTCGACGGCAGTCTTTCGGAGAGTTCGTGAAAGATGCGCATTGGATTGACCGGATCGGCGTCGGTCATCGCGCTTCGCTGAGCGGTCACCCACCAATCCGCCACGTTCTTCTCGACCTTCTCCCGCCACGTACGGTCGGCCTTGTGGTGCAGCAGCGGAATCAGTGCTTGCAACGTCGTCTTGGCATCGCCGACCACGTTCAACTCGTATGGGTAGCGCATACCGATCCACTTGCCGGAGCGGTCGATCTGCACGGCTCGCGCCTGACCGAGCTCGGGCAGGAATTGCGAGTACGGGAAGTTGGAACCGACCGTGAGAAGGGTGTCGCACTCCATCATCAGATGCCAACTGGCGGTGGTGCCCAGCAGACCGATGGAGCCGGTGACCCATGGCAGGTCGTCAGGCAGAACGTCCTTGCCGAGTAGGGCTTTGGCCGCGCCTGCGCCGAGAAGGTCGGCGACTTGTGTCAGCTCGTCGACGCAGTCCCTGGCGCCCTGGCCCACCAGCATGGCGACCCGTTCGCCGGCGTTGAGCAGCTCAGCCGCCTGTTGGACGGCGGTATCGTCGGCGGTAACCGTTGCCCGACTAAGTCCCAGGCTGGAAGGCACCTCCTTGAAGGCATGGCCCGGCGGCTCGTACTTCAAGTCGAAGACGTCGGACGGCACGATGATGCACGTCGGGCAGCCCTCGGAGAGCGCGATGCGGATGGCCCGGTCGAGCAGATTCGGGAGCTGTTCGGGGACCATGCAGGTCTGCACGTACTCGCTGCAGACGTCCTTGAACAGGTTCGCCAGGTCGACTTCCTGCTGATAGGAGCCGCCCAGCGCCGAGCGCTCGGTCTGCCCGACGATCGCGAGCACCGGCACGTGATCGAGCTTGGCGTCATACAAACCGTTGAGCAGATGGATGGCACCAGGACCGCTGGTCGCCACGCAGACGCCCACTTCGCCAGAGAACTTCGCGAATCCCACGGCTTCGAAGGCCGCCATCTCCTCGTGCCGCGCCTGCACGAACTGTGGACGGTCGTCTGCGCGCTGCCACGCTGCCAGCAGACCGTTGATGCCGTCGCCCGGGTAACCGAAAACCTGACGGACGCCCCATTGTCGCAACCGGTCGAGTAAGACGTCGCCGACGGTATCCGACATGAGAAGACCTCCGTTCGAGCCATGACCACCCTGCGCCGCTGCCAAGTGCGCTTGTCACTTACCCAGCCGTTGGTCACCCAAACGCGTCAGTCGACTGCTGCCAGTCCGAGCCGTTGTGGAATGCGTTAAACCTCTGTGTTGCAGCAAGATTGACGGATGTCTAGCGCGCTCACACAGTCGGCAATGACGTGACGTTGAATGGGAGTGTGAAGGTTTCACCGTGGGGATCGGTGACCAGGAAGGCATCCCACCCCACGGACGGGATGTCCGACCGGGACAGACGAAGCTCGTGGATCGAGTAGCCGATCTTGGCGTAAAGGGCCTCCTGGGCGACCTCCATGACGGGAAGCTCATCCTGGACGGCATCCGCCACCGACTGTTCGAGCGACACGACTTCGACTTTGAAGGTGCGATCATCGGTGGGGGCGAGGCGTTCGACTAGCACGACCAACCAGACGACCAGCTGCCCTGTCTCGACGTCCTCAGTCAAGGCTGGGAACACGCCACCCTCGACGTAGAGGCCGTTCGCTCGGGCCTCGGCCTTCTCAGCCAAGAATGCCGCTGTGATCCTCATGGCAACACCTACTTTTGCGCTCGACAGTGCCGTACCCCGAATTGCCAAGCTTCACACTGAACGTGGCTAATTTTGGGTGCTTACACCGCGGTTCGCGCCGAGCTCTCACTAGGGTGTCCCTTGTCCGAGATCGCCGACTGACGTGGGGGACGCCATGGCGAACCGTAACCGGCTCAGAGCCGCCGCTTCGTTGATCACGGTGGGATGTTTGGCGGTAGGGGTGACCGGCTGCTCCTCGCTAGGAGTGGTGACGGGGTCACCGACCGCGCCGCCGGCGTACGGCGGACCGATCGACGTCGAACTCGCCTTCACCGATTCCTTCGACGTGCTGCCGGACGGCAAGTGCGAGGGCCGCGACCTGTTCGGGGCCATCGTCGATGGCGCCAGGGTCGAGATTCGGAAATGGAGCGATCGCGGGGGCAGCGAAGGTGACGTGGTCGCCACGACTGCCTCAGTCGGATACGAGCGCGACACAGGGCGCCGCCGTGGCGTGTATGACGATGGTCAGTACTGCGTCGCGAAGTTCACCTTCACGCCGCCTCGGCCAAACCTCACCGGCTACGTGGTGTGGTTTCCCCCACGGATGGTCACTGTCCTTCACTCCGACTGAAGAAGGGACGTACACCGTCGTGGGTCAAACCTGCGCCGACCACGACGCCCCTCCCGAGAGAACGTGCGGCCTCGGATAGGGCCGAATCCGGCGGATCCGGCGTTGTCGTCGCGCTCCGGTACTGGGATTGGCCCGGTGGTCAGCTCGCGCCGGCAGTCATCGGGCCAGGCAGGATTGGCTCGCCGGACACGGGTGCCCCACCCTGAGGCGGGCTGATCGGGTCTCCCTTGCCGCCGAAGCCACCCGCCATGTCGATGAGCGGAGCGCCCACCGGAACGGGAGCACCGATCGGAACGGGTGCGCCGATCGGGACGGGTGCGCCGAGGGGGATGGGTGCGCCGAGGGGGACGGGTGCGCCGAGGGGGACCGGTGCGCCCACGGGGACCGGTGCGCCCACGGGGACCGGTGCACCGAGGGGGACGGGTGCGCCCACGGGGAGGGGTGCACCGACCGGAACCGGTGCGGCGACCGGAACCGGTGCGGCGACCGGAACCGGCCCGGGCAGAGCCATCGGAACACCAGCCATGTCTGTCATTGAGGCGCTAGCGGGACCGCATCCGCCCGCCGCCGGGGCTGCACCGCCGATGCCGCCCGCCGCCGGGGCTGCCCCGCCAACTTCGGCCGCCGAGTTCTGGAGGCACTCGTGACCGCCGCCGGTTATTAGCGGAGCTGCCGCAGCGCCTGGGCTCAATGCCATGGCGACCCCGCACAACCCAGCAACGGCACCCATAAATCCGATGTTGAATCGATCAAAGATCGTCATCGACGTTGACTCCTTCATTCGTGTTCGCGCACTTCGCATTTCAAATGGTGCAGCAAAACGTTCTGCTGTACCGAAGCCGTCGTCGACGACCGTGTCAATTATCAACGGGAACGTTCGTGTCGCGCCACGCCCGTGCCGTGTCGTATCCAAATGGTGATGTCCGACCAGGTTTGACGCGTCGGTTGAAGGGGTCGCTGCCCGGCCAAGGACGGTCAGCAGCCACCGCGATGCGGGCCGACGGGCAGCAACCTCGCCGGCCGATGATTCCGTGGACTCCCATGGCGTGGTTCGCGACCGAGCTTCCCGTAGGGACGTCGTGTGGAGGGCAGCCCGGGCAATCCCAAGCAAAGGTGACGTAACCCGTTGCGGCCGAGTCACGTGATGGCGCAGGAGGGTCCTGCAGTTCGTTGCGGGGAGCCTCATCAACGCGACACCGTTCGAGGCACTTCGATGCTGTTTTCCTGGACGATCACCGGGTCGCCGACGTTGACCGTGTTGTAGTACCACTCTGCGTCCTCCGGACTGAGGCTGACGCAGCCGTGGCTGACATTGTCGTAACCGAGCGAATTGACGGCCCATGGAGCTGAGTGCACGAAGAGGCCACGGCTGGTGATGCGGACGGCCCAATCGACGGTGAGCAGGTAGCCGTCAGGAGCGTCGACGGGGATTCCGACACTGCTCGAATCCATGGTCACCGAACGATCCTTGCCGAGAACGGTGTAGGTGCCAACGGGCGTCGGGTACTCGGGCCGACCCATCGAGGCGGGGAACACTCCCGCTTCACCCCAGTGAGGCCGGTGGTGCGGAGCGGGCAGCGCAGACGGCGGTCCCGACTCGATGCCGTCGATGCTCACGGTGAACGTGTGTTCCGAGATGTTGGCAATACCGACGACGGTTGGGCCGGTGGCGAAGTTCGTCGAGAAGCCGCCCATCGAAAGCGCGACCGTGCTGTGTGCGGGCCAGTATCGGTCGGGAACCCATTGCACGACGTCGTTGTCCAGCCATTGAAACTTGCCCGTCATCGCGGGCGAAGATTTCAAAGCAATGGAGCGCTCGGCCGCGCGCCGGTCGGCGACGGGCCCGCTGAACGTCACCACCACCGGATGCGCCACGCCCACTACTTCGCCCAGCGTCGGCAGAACCGACGCGATGGCAGGACCGTACGACTGCTTTGCCACCGCCGCGCTGGCGCCAGCCGGTGCCGCAGCCACTAGCGCGGTGACCCCGACCATTGCCACAACACATCTAACGATCTGATGCATGGCTCCCGATTCCTTAAATTACATGGTTGTCAATAGATGGTAGGGGCGCGGAGGCGATTCGATATCACGGTGCGCCTTAGCAATTCGGTGAAGGATGGGTCACGCTTCGGCTACGGCGGCCGAGCCCGACAGCGTCATTGCGCGTCGCGAGAAAGTGTGCTGCGCGCCGCCGTGCACGGACTCAGTCCTGCCCTTGGCGTGCACCCAGGTGCCGTTGCCAACGGCATTGAAGAGCAGTAAGCCCCAGTAGCTCCGCTCGCCCGAGCAGCTAAGTTACGCGAGGAGGGGAGTCCGAACCACAGCAACCATGGGGCGTCCAGGCCACCGCGGGTCAGGATTGTCGAAGTCTTGGCCGACCGTCAGCCACCGTCGGCGTCGCTCATTCTTGCCGCCATGTCTTCCACGGCGTCAGTCAAAAGTGGTGTGCCTGTGCGGGTGTGCGCCGTGACGAGCAGTTCGTCGTAGGTGCGCCGATCAACGTGCGGCCGCCGCTGAGCCGCTTGGCCGAAGTCCCGTGTGATCTGCTCGGCCATTCGGCGGAGTTTGACATTGTGATGCTGGGACTGCCAGCGCAGCAGTTGAAATGCGGCGTCTGCACCGATGCCGTACACCAGCATGAGCATGCCCTTGGCTTGCTCGATGACGGCGCGCCGCGCGGCGATCTCCGCCACTCGGGCGGTGATCGTTTCCTCCTGATCGGGCTGCGGTGGCTGGCCCGCGTCGAGTGGGCTGTGCGTACCACCGGACGACTTGGTTTCCAGGCTCATCTCGCCTCCCTGCAGGCGTTTGGTCGCCGCAGGGCCGGTGACAACGAGCGCCGGGGTCTGGGGCAACGATGTAAGAAGCCGAGGTGCCGGCTTCGTCTACTGGGCTTTTGGATACCCAAAACGGTCACCGAGTAGTCGTGGACCCTGGACTCGGGACGCTGGGTGGCGCCGCGATGAGTTCGGCCGTGAGCGGGCGTCTGCACTGGATGACCGTTTGGAGGAGGGATATCACCATGACGACCACACCGCCCATAGTCGACCTGGCCACCTGGCAGGCTGCCCGTGACGAGCTCATGGTCCGTGAGAAGGCCCACACCCGCGAGGGCGACGCCATCGCCGCGGCGCGCCGACGCCTGCCGATGGTCGAGTTCGACGGCACCGTCCAGGTGGTCGGACCCGACGGCCCGGTCCCGTTCCTCGACTTGTTCCAGGGTCGTGACGAGCTCGTCGTCTACAAGCACATGTGGCACGACGGCGCGCCGCATCAAGGGCAGTGCGAAGGATGCACCACGACGGCGTGGCACGTGAAGGACGCGGTCTATCTGAACGCCCGCGGCGTCTCGTTCGCCATCCTGACCACGGGCCGGTGGGACGAGGTGGCCTCCTACGTCGACTTCATGGGTTACGCGGAGCCCTGGTACTCGGTCCGCGACGTGGCCGCACCGGTCGGTGAGCCCATGGGTTTCCTCACCAGCTTTCTTCGAGACGGCGACCGAGCGTTCCTCACCTACTCCACGACGGGCCGCGGCAACGAGGCGGTCAACGCCTCCATGGGCCTGCTCGACATGACGCCCTACGGCCGCGGCGAGGCGTGGGAGGACAACCCCGAGGGCTGGCCCGAGGGACGGCACGCGTGCTGGTCCTGGCGCTCGGACGCGGACGGAAACGCCACGTGGGGCCAGACGAGTCGCCCGGTGCCGCAGTGGACCCGCCCAGGTGCGACCCCCGTGCAGACCCTCGGTCGGCAAGGCGATCACTAGCGGGTCTACTGCGGATGGGCCGCCAGGTAGGCGTCGACGGGGATCGGTGAGTCCGCGGTGTAGCCGATCGGGAGCAGTACGTCACCGGATGTCGTGTAGTAGTAGACGTCCCACCGGTAGTAGCCGGCGAAGGTCGCGGGGTCGGCCGCGAGTACCGCCGCGTAATCGTTGACCGCCTGCACGTATTGGTTGGCGTTGTTGTACCGGTAGATGGCGTTATCCCGATCTGCGTCAAAGCCATTGGCGGCCAGATAGCGGCCTGCGGCCATGATGCTGTCGTGGGGTGAGTGGATGTCACCGCCCCCGCCGTAGCCGACGAACGTCGACGGCATGAACTGCATGGGACCCTGCGCGCCTGCCGTGCTCACACCGTCGATGCTCCCGAAACGGGTCTCGATCAGGTTGATCGCGGCCAGATAGTTCCAGCCGACGCCGGACGCCGACTCCGCCTCCCGGTAGTAGCCCAACAGTTCCTCGGGCGGAGCCGGAGCCTGGATGCGCCATGCAGGCAGCGTGTCCCTGACGCGTGCCATCGCGGTCAGCTGCCGACGAGCGTCGACGTTGCGGTCGTAGGCATCGAGCAATGACGCCGGGATTCGTGGTCGGATCAGAGAGTCCCACTCGGGGTGACGCCCGATGGCGCGGTAGGCCGCCTGCTGTCGGTGGGCCGCCGCGAGAAGCGTCGGCTCCGGCGTCGAAGGGTCACGCAGCGCCTGCTCATCGGCGACGAGGTCGTCGGCCAATCGTGCAGGTTCCGTTGCCATTTGGGGTTGCTCGCCTGCCGCGGGCTCGGTCGGCTCGTCGAGCATGGTGGCGGCGGGTATGGGCGCACGCGTGGTGGCGGCCGCCGTCGGCTGGGGTGGCGGTGCCGACTCCGAACACCCGACGAGCAGTACCCCGGTCGCGGCGAGAACGGCGAAACGCTTCACAGCGCGTACAGGGCTGGAAGGTTGACGACGATGGCTTCCTGGGTGCTCCTGATGAAGATCGCCGTCTCCGCCGCGACGGTCTCGCCCATCCAGAGCTTCTCGGTGCCGACCGTCTTACCGCTGAGCGCGGCGAATCTCTGCATGCCGTCGGACTGCGCCGTGTTCGCGTCGAGCTCGGACGCCTTGACGTGGCGCACGCGATTGCGGGCCTTGCGCACCCCGGCATCGGCGAAGTCGGGATGGAATCCATCGATGTCGGCCATGGGTCAACCGTAGGCCTGCACCCGGTCGGTGTCAGGCGGGTTGGCCGTACATCGCCACGACGACGGTCCGGTCCAAGGAGTTCTCGGACCACACCCCCATGAGTGAGTAGCGGCAGTCGCGCATGATCGCCAGATAGTCGGGGTTGGCGAACCACTGGTTGATCAGCTCGATTCCACTGATCGCCAGCGCCGGGTTGATGGCGACGGTCTCCGCGACGTTCGGCCAGGGGAATCCGGCTGCCGTGGCCCGGCTTTGGGGCGTCGAGCCGTCGGAGCCGACGTCGCCACTCAGATCCCGGTTGTTCAGCACGTCGACGGCGTGCCACTGCGCGGCCAGCTGGAGCTGGTTGTTGACGACGACGTCGTTGGTGCAGCCGGCATGGTGCTGGACCGTGTAGACGTCGGAGACCACGCTCTTGTTCAGCCTGCTGTTGTCGGCATGCGCGACGGGGACCGGTACCACGGCCAGCAGCGCGATACCGGCCAACACCTTGCCGAGCCGGCGGGTCATCCCGAAGCCCCCGGCGGCACGAGCATCGACTGCCAGGTCTTGTTGTCGGGGTGGGCGAGGTCCGTCTGCGTGTAGCGGTGACCGTCGGGGCCGATGTAGTCACCGGTCGCGGGGTCATACGGAATGGCTGCCATCGGCGGAGGGAGCGGGGAAGCGGCGCCCATCACGGGAGGCGACAGCCCGGCGGGCGGAGGGAGCGACTCGGGGGGCCCGGTGACACCCGGCGGATACTGGGGGACGCTCTGACCGGTGAACGTCGCGTTCGGGTCGCCCTTCCAGTTGTAGCCGTCGTTGAGTGGCACGTACTGCTCGTCGCTCTCGCACATCTCGACGGTGGGCGCCCGCTTCGCAGGATTGTTCTCGCACGGAATGTTGCGCACGCCACGGACATTGAGGTCCGAGTCCTGCGGCACCCGGCAGTACAGCTCGCCCGCAGGCCGGTCGGGCGCATCCTGGTCGGAGGCGGACCGCTGCTGCCGGACCGGCAGGAACCCGGTGTTGCAGGGCGGCGGCGAGTTCAGATTGAGGTTGAAGTCGAGGTAGATGCCCTTGTAGGCCTGCTTGGTCCCCGAATCGGCGACGGCGATGGCCGACATCACCGCCGTGCCCTGCGGGTAGAGCACCAGCATCTGCTCGAGATCGGAGCGGTAGGTCACCGCGATGTCGCCGAGGCTCGTCAGATTGGCCAGCAGTACGGGCAGGGCGGGAGCGACGCGGTCGAAGAGCGCCTTGCCCTCGTTCAGTGCGGGTGCACCCTGGGTGAGCAGATCCCCGAAGGCGTGGTCCTGGGCCTGGAACTGCCCGGTGATCGACGCGGTGCGCGCCGCCCACTGAGCGATCGAATCCGAGGTCTGCACTTGGGAATCGAGGACCGGGGGGGTCTGGTCGATCAACTGGGTGAGCGGGTCGACGGTCTTGCCAGCGTCGATGGCCAGTGCGCTCGACCCGTCGACGATGCGCGACAGTTCCGGTCCCAGCCCGCCGACGGCCTTGGCGGCTTCGTCGACGACGGTCCGCAGATCGTCCTGGGGGATCGCCTGGAGGGCTCGGTTCGTCGCGTCGAGCAGACTGCCGATGTCCGGCGGAATCCGCACTCTGCCAACGGGAATCTCGTCACCGTCGTGCAGCTTCGAGGCGTTGCTCGGCACCGCACCCGGCTTCGGGGTCAGCTCGACGAACTGCTCGCCGACCGCGGAGCGGCTGTGCACGGCCGCCGTGACGTCGGCGGGGATCGGGGTGTCGCTGTTGAGGGTCAGCTTGGCGTCCACGCCGTCCTTGGTGACCTCGATGGAGCTGACCCTGCCGATCTCGTCTCCGCGGTAGGTCACCACCGACGACTTGTACAGGCCGCCGCTGGCGGGAAGTTTCAGTGTCACGTCGTATCGGCCGATCCCCAGCAGCGCAGGCACTTTCACGAAGCCGAAGGCCATCACGCTGCAGGCAACGAGAGTGATGGCGGCCAGGATCGCCAACTTGGTCCATACGGTGCGGGACAACCGGAGCACGTCAGTAACCCCCGAAGTGGTAGGGGGCGACGAGCGGGTTGCCCTGGGTGTAGGGACTCGGCATCTGGCCGATGGTCCGGCCCCACTGCATCTCGAGTTCGGTCAGATTGCCCTCCCAGCGCGTGCCGGTAAACAGACTGCTGTCGATGCGGCTCAGGGTCAGGTCGACGACGAGGCTGATGTTGGCGAAGTCACCCCGGAACCAGTTGCCGATGGTGCTCTTGACCCAGGGATAGGTCGACAGGAAGTCCAGCCCCTTGGTCAGTGCTGGGCCTGCGTCGGCCAGCGACCGCAGCACGGGCGCGATGTTGCGTAGGTTCGCGACCAGTGCGTCCTTGGACTGGTTGACCGTCGAGGTCGCGATGGCACTGAACTTGCCGAGCGCGTCGATGGCGTCGGCGATCTTGGTGCGCTCGTCGGCCAGCACGGCCAAGGCCTGCGGGATGGTGGTGAGGGCCTTGTCGACGGTGTCGTTCTTCGCCGCGACCTGTTGAGCCAGCGAGTTGAGACTCTCGGTGGCGGTGATGATGTCATCGGTCTGATCGTTGAGCTGGGCGATGAAGGTGTCCAACTGGGTCAGCAGGCTGCGCATGTCGTCTTCGCGGCCCGCGAGGGCCTTCGCCAGCGACTGGTTGATCTCCTGCAGTTGGCCCAGCCCGCCGCCGTTGAGCAGGATCGAAACCGAGGCCAAGGTTTGCTCGGTGGTGGGGTAGGTGCTCGCCGAGGAGAGGGGGATGACCGAGCCGTCCTTGAGTTCTCCCTCGGGTGGGGCGTCCGTCGGCGGCGCGAGCTCGATGTGCATCGAACCGAGCAGGCTGGTCTGCCCGACCTTGGCCGTGCTGTTCGCAGGCAGGTGGACGTTGCCGTCGATGCGCATGGTCACCAGGGCGTGCCAGTCCTGCACCTCGATCTTGGTGACGTTTCCGACGTTGACGTCGGCGACGCGCACCCGGGTGTTCTGCTGGATGACGACGACGTCGGGCAGCTGGGCCTGAATCGTGTACGAGCCGTCGCCGCTGCCTTCGGTTCCCGGCAGGGTCAGCGAGTTCAGGCCACGCCACTCGCAGCCAGTGATGGTCGAAAGGCACGCGAGGACCAGCGCGGCAGCCAGGAGGCGCCTCACGGGGTCCCCTGGGGAGGTGGTGGCGGCAGCATCAATCCCGGCAGTCCTTGGCTGGGGTCGGTGGGCACCGGCGCTTCGGCGGGAAGGGGCGCGGCGGGATCGGCCGGTGCCCCCTGCGGTGGAGGCGGTGGCGGTAGGTGCGGGTTCAGCCACGGCTCGCTGTAGGTCAGCTCGTTGGGCCGCGCCGCCGCCCCCACGAAGGGGTTCACGCCCAGCGGCGGGAAGTTGAACTGACGATTCTTGATGATCGGCGCCAGGTACTGCATGCACAGCTTCGACGACTGTTCGAAGTTCTCCCGCGACGCGGCCTGGATCGAGCTGCAGATGAACTGCGTGACGTTGGCGAAGTTTCCGGCCGCCAGGATGCCCGTGACCGCGCTCTGCGCAGGCTGATAGATGTTCATGAAGTTCTGGAACACCGTCGGCGCGATGTGCAGGACCTGCTTGACGTCACCGCGACTGTCGTTGAGCGCCTGCGTGATCGAGGCCAGGCGATCGGTCGTGGTGCCGATGCTCTCGCGGTTGTCCGCGACGAATCCCCTGAGGTCGGTCACGACGCCGTCCAGACCCTTCGTTGCGTCCGCGATCTCGTTTGGGGTGTTGGACAGCACGGTGGTCACGTCGGCCAGGTTGACATTGAATGCGGCCAGCAGGTCACTGCTCGAGGTCAGGGCCGACACCAACAGTTGTAGGTTCTTCACCGTGCTGAAGATGTCGGTGCTGTGGTCGCCGAGTGCCGAGACCGCCTGCGACAGTTTGACGACGGTGTCGTGCGCGGTGTCGCCCTCGCCGCGCAGGTTCGCGGCGCTGCTGTTGATGAACTCGCCGACGGCACTGGGGCCGCCGGGTGTGGTGGGCTGCAGCGAATCGGTGAGCCTCTCCAGCTGCTGGCGGAAGTCGTCCCACTCGACCGGCACCGCGGTGCGGTCCTGCGAAATGCTGTCGCCCGGCTGCAGTTTGGGCCCACTGGAGTAGGCGGGGACCAGTTGGATGGCCCGTGCGCTGACCAGTGACGGTGACAGGATGGCGGCCTTGGCGTCCGCGGGCACCGAGTACTTCGAGTCGATCGAGAACGTCACCTTCGTGTTGGCGGGCAACGGCTCGATCGCATCCACCCTGCCTACGGCGACACCGAGGATGCGGACCTCGTCGCCCGTGTACAAGCCGTTCGCATTGGCGAAGTAGGCGGTGAAGGTGTCCTTGCTGACGTTGTTCCACCACGGGGTGGCGACCACGCTGACCGCCACGGCCAGGATGACCACCAGCACCGAGGCGGTCGCGAAACGTACCGTGCGAACGGACGGCTGGCGGAAAGGCATGGTCACTGCCCCCCGCCCGAGAGCGGCGGAACCTCGTTCGGCGCAGGCACATACACCGGGCTGGGCGACGGCGCCGGGCTGGCCGGACCCGCGATTCCCGGCGGTGGGAGTGCTGGTGGTCCCGGCGGCGGGCCGCCTGGCGGCGGCGCGGGAAGGGGTTCCCGGTAGGGATAGCGGCCGGGGAACTGTGTGGGAAGGTTGGGATCCTGGTTGCCCGTGATCGCATCCGGCAGATTCAGATTGGGGTCGCCGCCCCGGCCGGTACGCGGGTAGGGCATCGGCAGGGGCGGCGTCGCGGGCTGCCCGGTGGCCGGATCGACGAGCTGTGACGGCAGTTGCGTGGCCGGATCCAAACCGAGGTCGGAGAAGGCGGCATCGATGAACGGCTGGGAGAACTGCCCGGGCACGAGGTTGACCAGCGAGGCCTTGAAGAAGGGGCCGGAACCCAGCACCTCACCGAAGGACATGGCATACCGCCGCAGGAGGTAGAGGGTGCGCTGGAGCTCTGCCTTGTGGTTGTCGAGGATCGAGAGCACGCCGTTGAGCTTGTCCAGTGCGGGTTTGAGTTGTGTCCGGTTGTCGCCGATGACGGCCGACAGCTCCTTCGACACCGCGGTCAGGTTGCCCATCAGGGCGTCGATCGAACTGCGTTGGGTAAGAAGCTCTCCCAGTAGCGCATTGGCGTTCACGACGAGGCCGGCGATCTGGTCGCTGCGCTTGGCCAGCACGCCGGTCACCTTGTTGGCGTTGGCCAGCAGGTTCCGCAACTGCGCGTCCCGGGTGTTCAGGGTGTCGGAGAACCGTGCGACGCCCTCGAGGGCGATCTTCAGATCGGGCGGGGTGTCGCGGAAGGTGTCGGCCAGGGTGGTCAACGATGACGACAGCTGCTGGGTGTCGAGACCGCTGATGGCGGTGGTGAGATCGCCCAGAGCCGACGGAAGGTCATACGGAGACGTGGTGCGCTCCAACGGAATCGTGCCCTTGAGGGTGCCGTCGCCGCGCGGCGTCACCTCGAGCATCTTGGTCCCGAGGACCGTCTCGGTCTTGATCGCCGCCTCGGTCCGGTCACCGAGTGGCACGCCAGTGCGAACCGTGAAGTCCACCAGCACCTTGTCGCCGTCGAGTTCGACGTCGGACACCTTGCCGACCTGCATGCCGGATACCCGAACCTCACTGCCCGGCTTGATGCCCCCCGCTTCGGCGAAGTACGCGGAGTAGTCGGAGGTGCGCTTGATGAACGGCAGCTTGTCGTAGGAGAAGGCCGCCACGATCACCGCGGCGAGGATCAGTATTCCGACCGCTCCGACGGCGGCCCTGTTGCGTTCGCCGAGTGGCTTGAACCTGGGTCGCTTCATTTTGGGGTGCACCGTCCCGAATCCTGACCCGCGAGTTTGACGAAGACCGGCTGACCGCCCTTGCCGTTGACCTTGAGGATCGCGTCGCAGAGGTAGAACCCGAAGTAGTCGCCGTAAAGCCCTTGCCTGGAGAGGATCTGGTAGGCGTCGGGCAATGTCTTGATCAGGTTGTCGACGTAGTCGTGGTCGGTCTCGACCTGCCCGGCGAAGCGGTCGGTTTGCGTCACCGTGTCCTTGAGCGGTTGGCGGGCGTCGGTGAGCAGGTCGGTCACCGACCCGGCCGCGGCGTTGATGTAGGCCAGCCCGGTCGTGATGTCGCTCTTGCGGTCGGCCAACGCCTGCGTGAGCTGGGAGAGTTTGTCGAGGCCGTCGGAGAACTGGTCGTTGCGCGTGGCGAACGTACCGAGCACGGTGTTGAGATTGGTGATCACCTCGCCGATCAGTTGATCCCGGCCTGCGAGCGTGGTGGTCAGGGCCGAGGTTTGGGCCAGGACCGAAGAGATGGTGCCGCCCTGGCCCTGAAACACCTTGAGCAGTGCGCCGGAGAGCGCGTTGACCTGGTCGGGATCCAACGCACGGAACAGGGGTCGGAACCCGCCGATGAGAGCGTCGACGTCGAGTGCGGGTGACGTTCTCGCCAGCGGGATCGTCTCGCCCGGCTGCAGTGGCCGCACGGATCCAGGACCGTCTTCGAGCGAGAGGTACCGGTCGCCGATGAGGTTCTCGTAACGCACCGCCGCCTTCGTGCCCTCGGTGAGCTCGAGCGACTTGTCGATGGCGAAGTCCACAGTGACGGTGCCGTCACCGTTGAGGGTCATATCGCTGACCTTGCCGACCTCGACGCCCGCGATGCGGACGAAGTTTCCGCCCTTGAGGCCGGACACGTTCGTGAACACGGCGCGGTAGGAGGTGCGAGAGTCGAATCGGAACTGGCCGAACACCGTGACAAGGGCGAACATGAAGACCAGGCAGATCACGGTGAACAGCCCCACCCGCGCCAGCGTGCCGCCGATGCGCTTGCGCTTCATCGAACCCTCCCTCCGGTGGTCGTGTAGTGGGTCATCCTGCCGGTGGTGAATCCCGTTGTGGTGCAACGGGTGCCGGTGGCACCCCCGGGTAGAGAGGCGTCCCGTCTGGCCCGTACTCCGGCGCACCGTAGGGGGGTGCTCCCGGATATGCGGGTAGTGGTCCTGGTGCCGGTGGGCCCTCGTAGCGGATCCTGGGCGGCTCGGGAACGGCCTTGGTGACGGGGAAGTAGTTGGCGAAGCCGGGGAACCCGATTCCGGGATTGGGGCGGATGTCCAGTCCGGTTCCCCATCCGGTGTCGGTCACCAGCGACTTGACCGGGAAGTTCGCGCTGACGTCCGGCAGCGATCCACAGCTGGGTCGACCGCCGGGGCCACCCGTGGCATTGACCTTCGGCAGGTTGTCGGGATACCGGTAGGCATCGTCACCGAAGAGCAGCGCGGCGTCCATGATGACCGACTTTCCATTGCCGCCGAGGGCATCTCGGCCGCCGTGGTCGAGGAACCACTGTGCCCCCTGAAAGAGGCAGGTGTAGGTCGGGGAGTACTTGTACAAGAGATCCGTGGTGGGCACCAGCAGGTTGGCCGTGCGCACGAACGCCGGTTCGTTGGTCGCGAGGACGGAGGTCGCCGACCGCGAGAAGCCGATCGCAGACAGGAGCAGCTCGTCGAGCGCGCCCTGCTGGGTCACGATCGTCTTGCTGGTGGTCGACGCCGAATCGAGGATCGACAGGATGTTCTGCGCCGCATCCGAATAGGCCTGGGCCGTCTGACCGAAGAGCTGCCAGTCCCGCTTGACGGTGGGCATCCGGGGATTGACGGCGAGCAGCACGTCGTTCGCGGAGCTGATCGCTTCTCCGATGCGTTCGCCCTTGCCGCGCAAGGCTTCCGCCAATGCGGACAGCACCGAGTTCAACTTGGCCGGGTCGATTGCGTGAACCACCGACTGCAGGTTCTCGAACACCGTGTTGACCTCGACGGTCACGTTTCGTGACTGCACCACCGCACCGGACTTCAGCGGCGCACGGCTCGGGTCCGGAGGAACGGTCAGGTCGACGTACTTGGCGCCGAACGCCGTGCTCGACTTGATCTCCGCCTCGACATTGCTCGGAAGATACTGAAAGGGACCGGGGTCTAGCTTCAGCTGGAGCGTCGACAGTGGCGTCCCATGCGCATCGGTCTGGGTGCCGAGGGATCCGACGGTGCCGACCTGGACGCCCCGCAGCTTCACCTTCGCACCGTTCTCCATCACCAGCCCGATGCGGTCGGAGACGATGGTGATCGGGACCGTCGTGCGGTAGGTGCCGGAGAACAGCACTGCGGTGATGGCGACGAGAGCGATGACGACCAACACGAGAACCGGGGCGTACCAGATCGGATCGATTCCGCTGCGGCGCGTCGAGTTGTCGTGCACCGGCGTCACCCGGCCAGGTTGAAGTTGCCGGACTGCCCGTAGACGGACAGCGTGATGGTCAGGAGCACGAAGACCGTTGCCGTCACCGAGGTTCGGACGGCGCGCCCCACGGCCTCGCCGACGCCGGCGGGGCCGCCGGTCGCATTGAACCCGTAGTAGGTGTGCACCACCATCACGGCGGCAGCCATCGACAACGCGGCGACGAAGGACCACACGAGATCCGTGGGTTGCAGGAACGTCGAGAAGTAGTGGTCGTAGACGCCCCTGGACTGACCGTAGATGACGGTGGTGCCGAAGCGCGTGGCCAGGAACGACATCAACACGGCCACGGTGTACAGCGGGATGACCACCAGCACGCCCGCCACGACTCGAGTGGCGACCAGATAGGTCACCGCGCGGATGCCCATCACCTCGAGGGCGTCGATCTCCTCGTTGATGCGCATGGCGCCCAGCTGCGCGGTGGCACCTGCACCGATGGTCGCCGCGAGCGCGACGCCCGCGGTCGCAGGCGCGATGAACCGGACGTTGAGGAACGCGCCGAGAAAGCCTGTGAGAGCCTCGATTCCGACGTTGGACAGGGTGTTGTAGCCCTGCACGGCGATCAGCGCGCCCGTCGACAACGTCAGGAAGCCGATGATGACGACGGTGCCGCCGATGACGGCGAGGGCGCCGGTGCCCAGTCCCATCTCGGCGATCAGGCGAAGGACCTCGGCCGGGTAGCGTCGCACGGCATCCACCGTCGAGACCAGGGCGTTGCCGTAGAAGGCGGTCTGCTCGCCGAGCGTGCGCGTCGCGTCGACCACTCTGCCGCTCGTCTGCGCGAGCCAGGACGGCTCGGTCGCTGTGTCGTCGCTCATTGCGTCGGGGCAATCTTGACACCCATGGCGGTGGCCAGGATGTTGATGAAGAACAGGGCCATGAAGGCGAAGACCACGGTCTCGTTGACGGCGTTGCCGACCCCGGTGGGACCACCGCCGACGGAAAGGCCCTTGTAGCAAGCGATCAGCCCGGCGGACAATCCGAAAAGCAGTGCCTTCACCAGCGAGACGATGACCTGCGGAAGTCCCGTCAGCAGAGTCAGACCCGCGACGAAGGCGCCGGGCGTGACGTGCTGGACGTAGACCACGAAGACGTAGCTGCCGGTCAGTCCCACGATCGCGACCACCGAGTACAGCATCAGCGCGACGAAGGTGGCGGCGATGACCCGAGGCACCACCAGGGCCTGGATCGGATTGACGCCGATCACCTTCATCGCGTCGATCTCCTCGCGGATGGTGCGCGCGCCGAGGTCGGCGCACATCGCCGTGGACCCCGCGCCTGCCACCACGATCGCCGTGACGACCGGACCCACCTGGGTGACCGATGCCAGCGCCGCGCCCGCGCCCGACAGGTCGCCCGCGCCGATCTCGAGAAGCACGATGTTGAGCGTGAAGACGATCAACACGGTGTAGGGGATCGACAGCATGATGGTGGGGAATATCGACACCCTGGCAACGAAGGCGATCTGTTCGAGCAGTTCGCGCCAGGCGAACGGGCGTCTGACGCTGGCGGCGAACGTCTCACCGCTGAGAACGAAGAAGTCGCCAAGCGCGTTCACGGGCTTGACGAGTGAAGATGTCGTCACCATGGGACCACCGCACGCCGGAAGCCGGGTTCTCGCGGGTGGTCAGAAGGCACTGCAGCAACGTAGACAAGATTGCCGGAACGGCAGAGAGTTGCGATCAGCGCGAAGTAATCTCGTCGCCAGCAAACTGATGGTCGATGGCGACCGCGCGAAGACCCCTACCCAACGAATGACGAGGCGCTACCGCCTCGTCATCGGGGTGGGCGCCGACAAGCGCTCGTCGAGAAGGACGTCGGCACGCGCCAGCGAGGGATCGGCGCCGTCTTCGCGGAGCGCGGCGCGGATCTCCGCGATCAGGAGCAGCTCGCCGTCGATCTCCCGTAGGTCGCGCATCGCCCCAAGTTAAGGAGGAGCTCAGGACATGGCGAGATTTTTCGTCGACGTGATTTTTTGGACCTCACCTGCACGGAGCTCGACGTCGTCGCTCGGATCGAAGCGGTAACCGCGGCCACGAACCGTCGTCAACACGTGGGCGTGGTCGCCCAGCTTGGCCCGGAGCCGACGGATGTGAGTGTCGACCGTTCGGACAGAGAGGCTCTCTCGCCCGAACCGGTCGGCCCACACGTTGTCCAGCAGAGCGGATCTGGACATGGTCCGGTGCGGCATGGTCGCGAGATAGGCGAGAAGCGCGAACTCGCGGTAGGCCAGCCGCAATGGTCGGCCGTCGACGGTGACTCGACGACGGGGCAAATCGACCACCACGCCGACCGGCCGGGGCGACACGACCGCCCCGTGCGCGCGGGCACCGGGAATCAGTTCGGCGACGTTCGTCGCGAAATCGTCGGCAAGGCGCGCGGCAAGGGCAGCGGCGGCGCGACCACCGGGTACGTCGATGGCGACCACGACTCGAACGGGGGCGCCGGCCTGCTCGGGGGGCTCCGGTACGGCTTGGTACACGACGTGGACTGTGCGCCTTCCGGGGCGACGGGGAAAGGATTTGCGTCGTCGTGACGGCAACGTGTTTCGGCGATCAGAAGGCAGTGACGAGCTGACCGCGGTAGGCACCGTCGATGAAGTCGCGGGTGGACTCCGACTGCAGCGCTTGGGCCAGGGCACGGATGCCGTGCGTGTCGCTCAGCGTCAGCCGCGTCACCAGGTACTCCGCGTAGGCGGGATTGCCGCGGTCGCAGTACAGCGCGGTTCCGGTGTCCATGCCAAGGCCCATCGCCTGGTTTCCGAACAGGAACACGACGTCGAAGTCGTCCCGCGCGGCCGCGAGCAGGTCGCTGCCCACCTCCTTGAGGACCAGCTCGTAGGGGTTGGACCGAACGTCGGAGACCGTCGCAAGGGTGTCCAGGGGCACCGGGCATTCGATGAGCCCGAGATCGTCGAGCATGGCCAGCGACCGTGTGACGTTCACCGGATCCGACGGCAGCGCGATCTCGGCGTAGTCGGGAATGGCGTCGAGAGAGTCGATCTGGCGGGCGTACAGACCGAACGGCTCGATGTGAACGGGGACGATCGGCACCAGGTTCGTCCGGTGCCGCCGGTTGAAGTCGTCGAGGAAGGGCAGGTATTGAAAGAAGTTGGCGTCGAGATGGCCTTGCGCGAGTGCCTCATTCGGCTCGTCGAACGTTTCGAAGACCTCGATCCGAAGGTCGATGCCGTGCCGCAACAGATCTGGCCGGACGTGATCGAGGATCTCGGCGTGCGGTACCGGTGTCGCGCCGACGCGCAGCGGCGCCTTGCCCCTGCCCCCGATGGCGCGAACGGTGCTACTCGTCGGCATTCGTTGGAGACTACCGACGTTCGTCGATCTCGCAACGCGTGTCGGTGGAGGGATTGTGTCCAATTGTGTCCGGCTAGGACTCACGGTGAATTCAGAGGTGGCTCAGGTGTCTGGTCGGGATCTACGGTGCCCCTAACCGCCACGCCGAATCGTGAAGGACGGTCGTCGATGCCCGAAACAACCGCGCCCCCAGAACTATTGGCCCAGCCGTCGGTGGTCGGGGATGGAGAGCAGCCCTCCTCTACCGCGGCCCGAACTGGTGCGCGGGATCAACGACGGTTCGCTGCGCGAGATCGAGGTCGCGTGGAGTGACGCCTTCGGCCACGCGGCAGGCAAGCGGATTCCCGCACGCCAGTTCCTCGACCGGGCACAGGGCGCCGGGTTCGCGTTCTGCGAAGCGGCGCTCGGCTGGAACACCGATGCCACGGTGATCGACGGACTGCGATTGACGAACTGGGACGGTGGCTACCCGGACGTCTACGCGGTACCCGACCTGTCGACGTTCAAGCCCCTGCCCTGGCGAACCGGGGTTGGGCACGTCATCTCCGACATCGTCACCCACGACCGCGCTCCGTCGCTCCTCGATCCGCGGGCCGTTCTCCGCCGCGTCCTCGCCAGGTTGGCGACGTTGGGTTACACGGCGAAGGTGGGTGTGGAATTCGAGTTCTACCTTTTGGAGGCCGACGGTTCGCCGATCGAGAACGACATCCACGCCTACTCGTTGGAGAACGCGAACGCCCTCGATCCACTGATCGGCGACCTCAACGAGACCCTCGGCGCCTTCGTCAGGCTGGAGGGTGTTCAGACCGAGTACGGCCCGGGTCAGGTCGAGACGAACCTTGTCTACGACGACGCCCTCGACGCGACCGACGACAGCGCGCGGCTCAAGTACGCCGCCAAGGAAGTGGCCCGCAAGCACGGCAAGATTGCGAGTTTCATGCCGAAGCCGTTCTCGGATCACTCGGGAAGTTCTGCACACCTTCATATTTCGCTGTGGCGCGACGGCACCGCGGCGTTTGCCGCCGTCGACGGCGCCGAGAGTGACGTCGCGCTGCACGCGATCGCGGGCCTGCTCGACCACCTGCCCTCGATCACCCTCTTCGGTGCGCACTCGGTGAACGCCTACCGGCGGTACGTCCCGGACTCATTCGCACCGGACACCGTGAACTGGAGCCGGGACAACCGCAGCGCCGCCGTGCGCTCCCTGGTCGACGAATCGCCAAGTGCCACCAGGATCGAACTGCGCACCGGTGCATCGGACGCCAACCCCTACTGGTTGGTGGCATCGGCGCTGGCCGCCGTGATCGCCGGGTTGGAGGCGGGCAGGCGACCGCAGGAGGCTGCGTCGGGCAACCTGTACGGCAAGGGGTCTCCGCTGCCCGAGTCGCTGGGTACGGCGCTCGCGCTCGCCACCCAGGACGACACGATCCTCGAGATCCTTGGAACCGACTCGGTGCTGGACTTCGCCGCCATCGCACGCAGTGAGTGGCTGCAGTACCAGAGCCACGTCAGCGACTGGGAACGCCGCCGCTATCTGGCAAGCTCCTGACGGCGGCGCACGCGTGACGCCCGCAAACGGCCGCTCTGCGGGCGCCTAGGCCTGGGACCCCTGGGCGCATTTCACGACGAGCGCCGCCACCGCCTCGGGAATCTGGTGTTCCTTGGCCAGCGACTTGGCTTCGGAATCTTGAACACTCGTCGTTTGCGACTGTCCACCCACCGCGGCGTACGCCTCGGCCCCGATCTTCGCCGCACTGCTGGAGTCCAACGCGATGCCACCGACGGACATCGCGTCGGACGCCATGCAGCGGAGATAGCCGGCCTTGTCGAACGCGGCGGACGCGGGTGGCGCCAACAGCAGGGCCAACGCGCCCATCATCGTCAGCGCGGCGACGTGTTTCTTCTTCATGACGCGAAAGGCCCTCCCGAGCAGGTGCTTCCAGAGCCGCCAATGCTACCGAAGCGCGCTCGACCTGCCGTTTGGGCAGGTCAGAAGGTCGGGACGAACGCGCCGTTGAGCCAAACCCCCCAGTGCTGCCAGCCCTGATCCCACACCACGGGCTGGCCGTTGCCCCAGAGCGGTTCGACCGGCTTCGGCGGCGCCCACGCGGGTGGGGTTCCCGGGGTCGGTCCGGCGGGTGGCAGAGGGACGGGTGCAGGTTCGGCGGGCAGCGGGACCTGCGGCAGCGGTGCCGCTCCGGCCGTCGTGGTTCCTGCCGCGATGGCGCCCGCGGTCAAGCCACCCACGATCGCCGCGCTCGCGATGAATCGGGTCAGTTTCATGATCAAGCCTCCGTTCGTTCGTGGCTCGCCGGTCGACGAGCTGATCGGCTCACGCCTTAGTAGAGCTAACCGACTTCGCGCGGTCGTAAACACGCGCACTCGTGCGGTGTTGGCAAAGCATTGCGGTGCGTCGGCGGGCGGGAACCGGGGCGACTGGGTAACGATTCACCACCTGAACGGTTGCGAATCGATTCGCCGGTCTAATAATCCGGCGTGCGGAAATTAGGGTTGCTCGGTGCGCCGTCGAACTGCCCTGAAGCTTCCGCTCGTCCTGGCAGCCGGCGCAGCTCTGACGAGGTTGCCGAGCGCCTCCGCCGACCCGGGTCCGTGGTCGGCCGACCGTGCGAGCAGCTGGTATCAGTCCCAAGGCTGGCTCGTCGGCGCCAACTACATCCCGGGTACCTCGATCAACCAGCTCGAGATGTTCCAGCCGGGCACCTACGATCCCAAGCGCATCGACACCGAGTTCGCCCTGGCCCGGCAGTTGGGGTTCAACACCATGCGGGTCTTCCTCCACGATCTGCTGTGGGCGCAGGATCGCCAGGGCTTCTCACGCCGCCTCGCACAGTTCGTCGCCATCGCGGCCAGCCGCGGCATCAAACCGCTCTTCGTCCTGTTCGACTCCTGCTGGGACCCGCACCCCAAGCTAGGGCCCCAGCACGCACCGACGGTCGGCGTGCACAACTCCGGCTGGGTGCAGAGTCCCGGCGCGGACCGTCTCGACGATCCCGGCTACAGTGCCACGCTGCGTGACTACGTGACAGGGGTGATCGGTCAATTCCGCAGTGACCCTCGCGTTCTGGGTTGGGATCTGTGGAACGAACCGGACAATCCGGCGAAGGTGTATCGCAACGTGGAGCGGAGCGACAAGC
Source organism: Mycobacterium sp. (assembly GCA_025965555.1). Lineage (GTDB taxonomy): Bacteria > Actinomycetota > Actinomycetes > Mycobacteriales > Mycobacteriaceae > Mycobacterium. Next base: position 5,915 of record JAOPWT010000286.1, on the reverse strand, counting down.
TGGAGCTGGTCACGGCGCTGCTGCCCCAGGTGTTCCAGTGGGCGCGTGCGGCGGGCCCCACGCAGCCGTTGACGAGCGGTGTATGGCAGGGGAGTTGGGGCTCCGGGAACCGGAGCAAGGTCGCAGGCATCCAACTGGACAACTCCGATGTCATCACGTTCCACTCCTACGCCAAGCCCGCCGACTTCGAAGCCCGGATCGCCGAGCTCGCACCGCTGGGGCGGCCGATCCTCTGCACCGAGTACCTGGCTCGACCCATGGGCAGCACGATCGAAGGCATTCTGCCAATTGCCAAGCAGCACAACGTTGGTGCGTACACCTGGGGGTTCGTGGCGGGAAAGACCCAGACGTACCTGCCGTGGGACACGTGGGATCATCCCGACCCGTCGAATCCGAAGCTGTGGTTCAGCGATCTCCTGCAGCCCGACGGTCGGCCTTACCGTGACGCCGAGATCCAGACCATCCGAAAGCTGACGGGCGTCTCGGGTCAGGCCTGAGACAGGGCCCCTCGAACGAACGTGGCGAGTGCCCGGGCGGCCAGCGTGGACTTCAGCGCTCCGTTGGCGGCGCGCTGCAGGGCCAGTCCATGCGACAGAGCGATCTGCGCGACACCGAATTCATATGGGCTGAGCGTGGATTCGACCCCCAGGCAGTCGCCGCCGCGATCAGGTCTACTTCGCTATCAGGTCTACTTAGGGAAGTCCGCTGCCGCGGCGATCACGTCATCGAGCACGTCGCGGGAGTTCGCGAGTTGGCGGATCGTCCGGTCCAGGCGGTTCCGTTCGGCGGTCAGCTCGGTGACCAGCCTCGGTGTCGCGTCGGCGGCAGGCCCGCCATCGTCGTCACGCATGCACGGCAGCAGGGTGGCGATCTTGGTGCTGTGGAGCCCGGCGGCGAACAGCTCCTGAATGTGGATCACCCTGTCCACGGCCGCATCCGAATAGGTGCGTTGACCACTCGGCGTCCGCTCGGAGGTCAACAACCCCTGCTGCTCGTAGTAGCGCAGCGATCGTTCACTCACGCCGGTCCGACTCGCCAGTTCCCCGATCCGCATGTCGCGTCACACCTCTCTGCACTTGACCCTGACACTGGTGTCAACTCCTACCGTTCGAACATGACAGCACCGCATCGTGTTCCACCCTTCGATTACAGCCCCATCACCGAACGTCCGCCGATCACGTGGCCGGGTGGTGCGAGGGTCGCCGTGTACATCGGGCTCAACGTCGAACACTTCCAGCTCGACGTGCCCTCGACCAGCATCTGGCCGGGTACCGCCGAGCTGACGCCTGACGCACTCAACTACGGCTGGCGGGACTACGGCGCCCGCGTCGGCATCTGGCGCACCATCGAAAGCCTCGACCGGCACGGCATTCGGCCGAGCGTGCTGCTGAACACCGCCGTGATCGAGCATCACCCGCAGATCGTGGCCGCGGGTCTGGAGCGCAACTGGGCCTGGCTGGCGCACGGCAGGACGAATTCGGTCCTGCACACGGACATGGCGGTGGAGGACGAGCGCGCCGTGCTCACCGAGATCGCCGACGCGATCGACGGTGCCACCGGCGGCCGACCGCGCGGCTGGATGGGGCCAGGCCTGACCGAGACCCACTACACTCCGGAGTTGCTGGCCGAGTTGGGTTTTCACTACGTCCTCGACTGGACCAACGACGACGTGCCGTATCCGCTGACCGTTCCCGGCATGCTCAGCGTGCCCTATTCAGTGGAACTGAACGACCTGCTGCTCTTCGGGAAGGGCATGACGGGAGCGGAATTCGTCCAGATCGTGAAGGACCAGTACGAGCAACTGCGCACCGACTCGGCGAACGGTGGTCGCGTCATGGCCCTTGCCCTGCATCCGTTCGTGATCGGTCAACCGTTCCGCCATCGGTACCTCGACGAGGCTCTCGGTTACCTGGCTTCCCAGCCTGATGCCTGGTTGACCACCAGCGACGACATCGCTGCGGACTTCCGCGGCCAGAGTCGTTGAGACTTAGAGTCAGCGCGCTTCAAATGGTGCCCGTGGGTGCCGAATTGGTCGAGCATTCGAGTCATGAGCCAGAAGAGATCGGTGGCGATCATCGGTGCCGGACAGACCGGGGTGTCGGCGGCGGTCGGGTTCCTGAACGCAGGCTTCGACGTCACGCTGTTCAGCGACCGCGATCGAGAGCGCCTGCGCAACGACGGCCCCGCGACCGGTACCGCGGTGACGTTCGCCGTCGCGCAGGCCGCCGAACGGGAGCTCGGCCTCGACGACTACCTCGGCCGCGCGCCGCGGGTGACGGGGCAGAGCACGCAGGTGTTCAGTGGCTCCGGCGCCGACCGCGAGGACGGGCTGGACTTCGACGTCGAATACGACGGGGTTCGAGCCGCCGGCGTCGACACCCGGCTGAAGGTCGACGACCGGATCGGTGAATTCCTCTCGAGGGGTGGCCGTTTCGTCGTCTCGGTGATCACCGCCGACTCGCTCGACGACGTCGCGGCGGCACACGACCTCACGTTGGTGGCGACGGGACGTGCCGGTCTGTCGGAGCTGTTCGCGGTCGATCACTCCCGCACCGTGTACGACAAGCCGCAGCGGAGCCTGCTCATGCTGACCGTCGCCGGGCTCGGACACGGGCCCGACGTGTTCGCCCACCGCGGCGCGAAGGGTGGCGAGCACAACACCTTCGCCATCAGCTCGGAGCAGGGCGAGCTGTGGTGGGGTCCGTATCTGCACAAGGACGCCGGGCCCGCCTGGTCGTTCCTCGGCTTCGCCAAGCCGGGCAGCGACTGGGAGCAGCGATTCAACGGAGCGCACGACGTCGCCTCGGCGCACCGCATCGTCACCGACGTCCATCGCGACTACGTGGACTGGGACCTGCCGGAGATCTCCGCGACCACGCTCATTCCGAATGATCCGCACGCATGGCTGCGCGGCGCGGTGACGCCGACCGTCCGGCATGCGGTGGGCGTCACCGCCGGCGGTCACCCGGTGCTGGCACTGGGCGATACTGCGATCTCCTTCGACCCGATCGGGGCTCAGGGCGCGCAGGGTGGTCTCATCCAGTCGGCTCAGTTGGTGGCGGCCGCGCGGGATCACGCCGGTCCGTTCGACGAGGAGTGGCTCCACGATCGGTTCGAGCACTTCTGGACCACCAGGGGTGCCGCGGCGGTTCTGGTGACCCGGTTGTTCCTCGGCGATCCCGAGTTCGCCCCGTACGGGCAGCTGTTCTTTCCGGCGGCAGCGGCGAGCCCAGAGTTCGGCGCGGCTCTGTTCGGTCTGCTCTCCGATCCGAATCCGATGCTGCGCATCGGCTCCCGCGCAGCCGCTCGCCGGTTCATCGCGGAGATCTCCGGTGAACCCGCCGACGAGCTGCTCTCGCGGGTACCCGACGCGGACTTCCGGTACTCCACCTACGGACACGGCGAGGTGCCCCGCAGTTCGGTTGCCTAGCAACGTCTTTGAGGTCTAGTCAGCCGGTGTCGTCTTCGGGTGGTTGGAGGAGTGCTTCGGGGCGGTGGTTGTAGTTGATGCGGGCTTGGCCGGTGTCGAGGTGGGGTGGGGGCATCCATTCGGCTTCACCGCGGGTGTTGATGGTGGTGGTGTAGCCGCCGACCTTGACGAGGCGGTTGTCGGCGCCGCAGGCCAGGGTCATGTCGTCGACGTTGGTGTTCCCGCCCTTCGACCAGTCCTTGACGGCGTGGTGGACCTGGGTGCCGTAGGCGCCGACGGTGCAGCACGGTTTGGTGCACCCGCCGTCGCGGGCGATCAGCATGATCCGCTGCGCTGGGCTGGCGGTGCGTCGGGTGCGGAACAGGTCCAACGCCGCCCCGGTCGCCGTGTCGAACACGGCCAGGTAGTGGTTGGCGTGCCCGGCCAACCGGATGACGTCGGCGATCGGCATGGTGGTGCCCCCGCCGGTGACACCGATCCCGGCGCGGGACTCGAGGTCTTGCAGCGTGGTGCGGATGATGATCGACACCGGCAGCCCGTTCAAGCGTCCGAGGTCGCCGCTCATCAGGGCGATCCGCCCGATCACCACTAGGGCGTCGTGTTGGCGTTGGGCCACGCTGCGGTGGTCGTCGTCGATCTGGGCTTGGGTGGGGGTACCGGAGGTGCAGGGGTGGGGGTCGGCGGGGTTGCACATTCCCGGGGCGGCGTACTTGGCGAAGAGCACCTCCCAGGTCGCGGCGGCTTCGGGGGTGAGGTTCCCGGTGAGTGTGGCCATCCCGTCGGGGCCTTGTGTGCCTTTGGTCAGTCCACGTCGGCGTTGGCGTTCGGCGTCGTTGGGCAGCGGGCCGTCCTGGTCGAGCAGGAACAATCGCCGGTTGGCGGTGTCCTTGAGTTCCTTGGGTCCGACGCCGATGGCGACGCGGACCAGGTCGACTTCGACCTGGGCGCGGGTGGCGGTGTCGACGAAGCCGGGCAGTCGGCTCATCACGTCGCGCAGCACCGTGACGTGTTCCCCGGTGAGCAGCCCCGCACCTTGGGCGGCGGCGACGGCGGGCAGTCGGGGGGCCAATGGTTCGCCGGTGAAGGACTGTCGGGGTGCGAGGTCGTCGGCCTCGCCCAGGCGGCGGCCGGCTTCTCTGGGGGAGAGGCGCCAGCGGGTGGTCAGGACGTCGCGCCAGGACTTGGCGCCCAGTTCGTGCGGGGTGGTGTCGATCTGCAGTCGGGCCAGCACCCGGTGGAACTGGGTGGGCAGTTGGCAGGCCACGGCTTCCAGTTCGTCGCCCAGGGTGAGTAGGTCGGGCACGGTCAGTGCGTCGAGGTCGCAGGCGGCCAGGGTGTCGTAGGCGGCGCGCAATACGGCGACCGCTTCCTGAACACCCGTGCCTGACATGACTCGAACATACGTGCGACCACCGACAAAAACCGGCGGATGTGACCACTGAAACCACAGTGACACAAGAGCTTTCAACCCGTTGAGATTGTCGCAAGTTGTCGCTCAGAGGCGGGCAATCAGACCCACTCCCGAAGACTCGGAAACCTCTACCGCTTACGCCATGCCCGCCATCCGCGGTGTGCGGCGAACGCCCCGATGACCGCCGTCACGCACCAGACCCCGATCGCGGTGTACGCCAGCGGCGCCGACAAATCGCCGATCGAGGCGCCGAGTGCCGTGTAGACGAAGGCGCGGGGTGCCGAGCCGATGAATGCGCCGACGGCCATCTGCCACAGCGGAACCCCGAACGCTCCAAAGGCGTACGACGCCAGCGCATCCGAGATGCCCGGCACGAACCGCTGGCCGACCACTGCCCACAGCCCACGGCGCTGAACCTGCTCGTCGAGCCGGTCGGCGCGATCCGTGCCCAGCAGCGCCCGCGCGCTGTCGCGTCCCGCGCGACGGCCGATGAGACTGGTGATGCTCGCAGTCCCGACGGCCGAGAACAACGTCACGAACGTCCCGAGCACCGGCCCGAACAACACGCCACTGCCTGCCGCGAGGATCGGTCCCGGTACGAAGATCGCACCAAGCAGTGCCGAGACCACGGCGTAGGTGAGCGGCGCCGCGGGACCGGTGGCGGACACCGCCTGCCGCACGACGTCGACGTCGACGATCCGTGTGACGGCCACCAGGTAGAACAACCCGAGCAGAAACGCGACGAACAGGCTGAGCCGGACGACGTGGCGCCGCCGGGAGGGCGCGGGGGAGCCGTCGCTGTCGGTCACGGGCGACGGTTACCAGTTGCTCGGCGAGTAGTCCTTCAGGAAGCAGCCGTGCACATCCTCGCCCGACTCACCGCGCACGATCGGGTCATAGACCCGCGCCGCGCCGTCGACGAGGTCGAGCGGGGCATGGAAACCCTCGTCGGCGAGCCGCATCTTGGTGGGGTGCGGGCGCTCGTCGGTGATCCAACCCGTGTCGACGGCCGTCATGAGGATGCCATCCCGCGCCAGCATCTCGGCCGCGCTGGTCCTGGTCAGCATGTTCAGC
>JAOPWT010000231.1 GCA_025965555.1 Mycobacterium sp. | reverse complement strand
CCTGAGCCGTTCAGGTTCTTGGACTAACCCCGCGAGTTTGCCACGGGATGCCACGAGCATGTGGCGATGGTGATGATCACGGGGCGGGAAACCGATGTTCACAGCAGCCCAGGCGCCCGATGGCTGTGATATCCATCGCCCTCACGCTGTACAACTTGGCGTCCCGGCCCCTGCGCTGCCACCATGAGAAAGGTGTTGGCGAGAACTGCGCAATCCTGGCCCTGGTCGAGCCGATGAGCTTTCAATCGTTTGCTATGCAGTGCCGCTGGTATCTGCGCGCCCTCGACCGTAGCCCGCTGATCCGCACCAGCGACCGATTGGAAGCGCTGTCGATCCTCGCCCTGTTCGTGATGACGATCGTTGCCATCCCCGTCGCGACACAGTTCGGACACCACACCTACGACGCGACCATCCGTACCGTCGAGCAGGAGGCGCACAGTCGTCACCCCGTGCAGGCGCAGGTGGTTCAGGGAAGCACCGGCCTGCCGACCGACTTCGACACTCCCCTCTACATCGTGGCCAAGTGGCGCGATGGCACTCAACAGCGCACCGAACAGATCATCAGCCCCGGCACCGTGCAGACGGGCGCGGAGCTGACCATCTGGCTCGACCCCACGGGCAAGGTCGTCAATGCACCCCTGACACCAGGGGACGCAGGGGTCAATGCGCTCAGCGTGGCCTGGACCATCTGGCTGCTGGCCGTGGTCATCAGCGGCCTTGGCGCGCTCGGCATCAGAAAATGGCTGGACCGGTCCCGCGCCCAAGCTTGGGAGCGTGCCCTTCAGTTACTGGCCCACAATGACGACGGCTGGGCCAACCGGCGCATGTGAGCGATTCCGGGCCGTCAGCGAACTTCGTCTATTCCCACCGACTTGATCGACACCAGGTCAAACGTGCGTACTCGCCCAGGAACCGTTGCGCTGCACTGAGATAGGAGTGGTTCCGATAGCTGCTCGCCGACAATGACCTCGATCTCACCCGATTGGCCCCCTAGTACCACGCGTGTCGTCTGGTCACCCGAGTCGACGCGCCGCACGCACCGCGGCGCGCTCACTCGGTCATTCCATCGAGCCACCGTTGCACGCTTCGGCTCAGAGAACGGGGCACGTGATCGGGATCCATCAGGTCGTTCTCCGCAAGTGGGCTGGCCTCACGGGCCACGGTTTGCTTGGTGAACCGCCGCAACGTCCGGCCCTCTCCCCGAACCTCCTCGATGCCCTTCAAGAACGAATCGTGACGCTGCGCGACTTCCTCGAACTCGCCGACGGACACGCCGAGGTGTTCGCATACCAACCGATTCCGCATCGAGGTGATCGCTCGACGCACGTCCCCGGTGTCCGCACCATCGGGTGCGGCTTCCACCGCGAGATCGCATTCGCTGTCGAATCCCATCGACCGGTTGTTGAGGTTCGACGACCCGACGCGCAGTAGTCGATCGTCGACGACCAGGACCTTCGCGTGCACGTAGATGGGGGTCCCACCCTCGGTGACGGGCCAGTACACGGCCAGTCGATCGTGATCGTCGGCCTTCCACAGCCGCGCCAAAAGTCGGTGCCGGGCACTGTCCATCGCCTGCTGTTCGAGACGGCTCTCGGAGTTGCGGGGCATGACGATCACGATTTCGGGGCCGTCCGGTTCGCGCAGACGGGAGGCGAGCGCATCGACGAGCCGCCGCGAGGCGAGGTACTGGTTTTCGACGTACACCGTGTCGCGTGCCGCGGCGATTGCGGCGAGGTTCAGCGCCTCCACCTCACGAACGTCATCGCGGTCAGCCATCGTGGGCATGGTCCGCGCGATGCCGACCTCGACGTGGCGCAAGGTAGGTGCCAACTTGCGCGGCCAGACGTCGTGCTCGGCGTCGATCGCGGCCAAGGACCGACCGGTCGCGACGCGCCATCGCTCACGGGTGACTTCGCCGAGCGATCGCGCAGCGGCACCGTCCACCGCGGCGGCGACTTCGTGTCGCGGCCCATAGGTCTCGTCGAGTGCCCGACGGAGACCGTTGTCGTCCTCGTGATCGGAGGTGTCCCAACGGTCGACGGTGAAGTCGATGCCACCGCAGAATCCGACGGCGTCGTCGATCACCACGATCTTCTGGTGATGGACCGAGCCGGTCGGATGCGCACCGTCGATCGCGAAGTGCATCCGCTCGCCGCTGAACAGGTTCACCACGGCCACGGGGGTCACCCCCCTCCACAGGCCTTCGAAGGCGGGTAACAGCCTCAGGTTCGACTTCAACACGAAGACTTCGAGATTCGGCCGCTTGCGTACCAGCGATCGAAGGAAGGGCCCCAGCTCGTTGGAGCCGGGGAGGGTCTTGCCCCCCGGCTCGAACACCGTCCTGGTGTCGAAGTCCCAGCCGATCAGGATGATGCGGTGCCGGGCGCGCAACATCGCGGCCTTGGTGTGGTGGAAGTAATCGGCGGCATCGACGATGAACGCGAACTGCTCAGCCCGCTCCAGCCGCCAGCAGGTCTGACCCGGGATCAGCAGGCGATCGTCGGGCATGTCTAGCTCGCTGGACGACTCTGTTTACTCAGCGCTGACATAGCGCTGTGTCTATCACATTCCTTCGGAGGCGTCGGCCGCCCCGATGCGGGCGTCGATCACGGCGGGATCCAGACAGCGCCGGGCTGCTACACCGTCTGCTGCGCGGGCGCATTGCTGCCAGCACGCGTCGTTTGGTGGGCCTAGCCGTCCCGGGAGCTACCCGTCAGCAGGGATGTGACCGCCGGTGATGCGGACGACACTTCCAAGCGGCGGGCCGGTGCCGAGGTCGGACCTGACGACCCGGACTCATCCCAACCTCGACGGAAGGTGACAGACGAGTGGCGGATTCACATTCCGGGCCGACCAGACGTTCGATACTGATCGGCCTCAGCGCCGTCGGGGCGTTCCTCGCGGTCGATCTCGGCGCCGTGGCGTATGCCGGCGGCTGGATCGGCAACGGTGGCGCGTTCACCCGTCAGACGTTCATCGACGGGTTCCGTGCCGTGTTCGGAAGCCACCCGGGGTTCCGCAAGAACCACGCCAAGGGGGTGGCAGTCACCGGGTACTTCGACGGCAACGGCAACGGCAATGCCCTGTCCACGGCGGCGGTCTTCCGGGCGCAGCGGACCCCGGTTCTGGGACGATTCTCGTTGACCGGCGGGAATCCCTTGGCAGCCGACACTGCCTCGGCAGCACGCGGTCTCGGCCTGGCGTTCGGATTCCCGGGACATGCCCAGTGGCGGATGGCGACGCTGAACCTGCCTGTCTTTCCCGACAACTCGCCTCGGGGATTCTACGACCGGTTGCTGGCGTCGAAGGCCGATCCGGCTACCGGCAAGCCCGACCCCCAAGCCATGGCGGGCTTCACGGCCGCGCACCCGGAGACCGCGGCAGCCATGGCGATCATCAAGAAGAACCCTCCGACAACGGGTTTCGCCGATAGCACCTTCTCAAGCCTCAATGCCTTCTACCTGGTCCACGGCTCTGGCAGACGCAGTCCCGTGCGATGGTCGCTGATGCCCGCGCAAGCCGCGCTGCCCGGTGCCAACCCGGGCAGCGATGCACTGTTCGACGCACTTGTCCGCCAGTTCCGGACGGGCCCTCTGCGCTGGCGGCTGCACTTGATCATCGGCGAGCCGCACGATCCCGTCACCGACGCGACCCTGCCATGGCCTCCGGACCGGCGCGTAATCGACGCGGGCACACTGACTCTCACCACCATCGAGACCGAGCGGGCAGGCAATGCCCGTGACGTCAACTTCGACCCACTGGTGTTGCCCGAGGGCATCGAGCCGTCCGACGACCCGCTGTTGAGCGCACGGTCCTCGGTCTATGCGGCGTCGTATCGTCTGCGCACCGGCGAGGCCAAGTCGCCGTCCGCGGTACAGGTCGACGAGGTGTCCTAGTGACGACCGGTGAGCGTTACCCGGTGCGGACGCGAATCCTGCACTGGCTGACCGCGATACTTGTCTTCGCCGCACTGCTAATCGGGTTCGCGTTGGTCAACTCACTCGGCTCCTACGCGGCGTTGATCGGCATCCACATGGCGATCGGGATCACCATCCTCGTCATCGTCGTCATCCGTGCCGCGAACAGGTTCACCCATCGAACGCCCGCGATGCCGGAGTCGGTCGGGACCGTGGAGCGCCTGATGGTCGGCGGTTCCGAGCTGTCGATGTACGCACTGCTGCTGGCACAGCCGCTCGTCGGCTGGGCGATGGTATCGGCGGCGGGCCGCCCGCCCGTACTCTGGGGCACCATCGCCCTTCCGCCCATCGCGCCGTTCGATGCCGACTTGTACTCCGTTCTGCGACAGACGCATACAGTGCTGGCGCTACTGCTGGTGGCCGTGATCGCGGCACATGTCAGTGCAGTTCTGTTACACACACTGACCTTGCGCGACCGAATGTTGTCGCGGATGACGTTGGGGCGCCGCGCCGAGCCCTAGATCGGGGCCACGCGGTCACACCACGGCAGCGCCTGCTCGAGTTGCGCGGCCAACCGGATGAGCAGCGCCTCCCCGGCAAGTGGTGCGACGAACTGGATTCCGAGAGGCAAACCGTCCGCAGTCCAGTGCAGCGGCAGCGAAATCGCCGGACGCCCAGTGATATTGGCCAGTTGCGTGTAGGGCACCCAGCCGAGGTTCTTGTCCACCATGTCGTCGACGATCTTGGTATGGCGCAGCAAGCTGGCGGTGCGTGTCTTGATCAGTGCGTCCGACGCCCGCTGCAGGGCGACCGGCAGATCGAACTCGCCGATCCGCGGCGGCGGAGTCGCCAAGGTGGGCGTCAACAGCAGGTCGTACGACCCGAAGAAGTCCGTCAGTCTACGGGTGTGCTCGTGGCGCCGTTGAACGGCGGCCACGTAGTCGACGCCGTTGGTCGCGCGGCCGAGCGCTGCCATGATCAGCGTGTCGCGCTCGAACGACTCGTCGCCGGCACCCGTCAGCCGCTTGGCCTCCGCGAGTTCCCACGCCACGTAGACGAACCAGGTGAGTAGGAACTCGCGGGCGAGCGCGGCATCGTCGTACGGCGCCTGCGGCAACTCGTCGACGTGGTGGCCCAACTCGGTGAGCGTGCGCACGGTCGCCTCGACGGCGGCGACCGCTTCGGGATGGGGAGCCGGGTTGATCGCCGACGGCACACGCACACCGATGCGGAGCGTGCCGGGGTCCTCGCCAACGTTCGAGGCGAACGACGACGCGGGCACTCCCGGCACGTACGGCCCGAAGGGCTCGCCGCCACTGATGACGTCCAGCATCGCCGCGGTGTCCCGCACCGTGCGTGAGACGACGCCCTGCGCGGCCGCGCCGTGCATGGACTCGCCGGTCGCCGGACCCATGGGCGTCAGCCCTCGACCAGGTTTCAGGCCGACCAGCCCGCAGCACGCCGCCGGGATGCGTATCGATCCGCCGCCGTCGTTGGCACCGGCGCACGGCACGATCCCCGCCGCGACCGCAGCCGCCGACCCTCCCGAGGAGCCGCCGGGTGTCCGGCCCGGATCCCACGGATTGCGCGCCGGTCCCCACGCGACCGACTCGGTGATCCCCTTCGCCCCGAACTCCGGGGTGTTGGTCTTGCCGAAGATCACCAGGCCGGCATCGAGCCAGCGCTGCACGACGGTGGCGTGCTCGGCGGCAGGCGTGGACATCAGCCCGCGCGACCCTGCCGCGGTCGGCAGCCCCGCATAGTCCTGAGCGAGATCCTTGATCAGAAACGGGACGCCGGCGAACGGCCCGGTCTGCTCAGCGGGCCGCGGGGCGGGCACGTCGCGCACGATCGCATTGATCCGCGGGTTGACTGCGGCCGCCCGCTCCCGAGCCAACACCAGCAACTCGGCCGCGGACACTTCCCCGTCGGCGACCAGCTTCGCCAGCCCAGTCGCGTCGTACGCTCGGTACTCCTCGTAGTTCATTGCCTGACTGTAGGTGTCGCGGCACCCGTCTCAGAGCCTTCTTCCCGCTCCGTCCGTCCCGCCATGATCGTGTAGTCCTCTTGCACGGTTTCGCCGTGCTGATTGGTGATCCAGCTCCTGAGGGTGAGCACGTCTGCTCCGAACGCCTGCCGAAGCGAGTCGATACGGATGCGGCAGTAGAGCCTGTCGCCGGCCTTGATCGGTCGGAAGATCTTGAGGCCCTGTTCGGCCTGGATCATCTTTTCGTCCGTGATCGTGATGTTCGCGTGCGCGAAGAACGCCATCTGGGCCTGGTATCCGAAGATGGAGATGAAGGTCAGCGGAGCCAGAACCGCGTCGTAGCCCAACGCTTGGGCGGCGTCTTCATCGCTGTAGGCGGCGTCCTCGTTCCTCACCGCTACCGCGTACTGGCGGATTGCCTCCCGACCGACCTCGTAATGGTCGGGGTGCACGTAGGTCATACCGACGATGTCCGGTGACAGGGCCATGACCAACAAACCTAGCCGGTGTGAGTGGTCGCACTCGGAGGGTGAGGAGACAGCGATCAGGCCGCGGATCAGGCCGCGGTTGGACCGCCAACGAATCTTCGGCTGATTCATGGCGATCTCACAGTCTGAGCTGTCACCGTTGAGTCATGGAGTCACGACGGCGTCGGGAACCGTCCCCTGATCGCTCCGGTCCGAGCCTGCTGCTGCTACCTCTGGCGGTCCTGGTCGGGACGGTGGTTGGGCTATCCACGCTTGGTGTTCATCAGGACGCCGTGCGACCACCCTTCTCACCTGCGTCCGCGCATGCGGCGGGTACGTCCCAGCCGCGGCGTGCCCATCCCATTCGACCTGCCATGCAGTACTTCGGCTCGCTCGCTCGGCACGTCCACCTCTGACACCCCCGCGGGGCGCTGTGGCGGAATAACGCCCGCGCCCGCACTGTTCTGGCGCACGTGACTGAGCACACCGAGATGAGCCCCACCGACTGGGTACGCGAGCAGACCGAACGCATTCTGGAGCAAGGCACCACCGACGGGGTCGAGATACTCGATCGCCCGATCGTCCTGTTCACCACGACCGGCGTGAAATCGGGTAAGCAGCGCTACGTGCCGTTGATGCGCGTCGAGGCGGACGGCAAGTACGCCATGGTCGCCTCCAAGGGCGGCGACCCGAAGCACCCGTCGTGGTACTTCAACGTGAAGGCCAACCCCACCGTGACGGTGCAGGATGGCGACAAGACTGCGACCGGGACCGCGCGCGAGGTCGAGGGAGCCGAACGCGAACAATGGTGGACGCTGGCCGTCGAGGCCTACCCGCCCTACGCCGAGTACCAGACCAAGACCGATCGCTTGATCCCCGTCTTCGTCGTGGAGTAATCCGCCGGTCGACCAAAACACCATAGGCATCACGATTGGCGCAGCGGTCAGCCTGCGTCGATCACCCGCTCGGCCAGCCTGCGCGCACGGTCGACGGGGCGTGGGTCGATGCCGATCGCTTGGGCATTGAGCATGCCGTCGTAGATCATCGCCAGATCCTGCGCCAGGCGCTCGGGTTCGGGGGCACTCGCGGCCTGCGCCAGTTCGGCGAGCCGGGCGGTCACACGTTGCTTGTGGGCGACGGCGATGGCGAACCCGAGGTGCTCTCTCGGGAGCTGGGTCGCAGCCGCGACGTGTGCACATCCGCGGACCGCACCGGTCTCGCCGGTCCACGCCTCTTGCGCGGTGAAGATCGCCAAAAGCCTTGCGCGAGGATCTATTTCGGACTCGATGTGTGACTCCCACAACGCCTGGAAGCGCCGGTCGCGCTCGGCTAGGTAGGCAGCCACCAGGTCTGCCTTGCCGCTGAAGTTCTTGTAGAGCGACCCCGTCGCGACTCCGGCCCGTGCGATGACGGCGTCGACGCCGGTGCCGGTGATGCCGTTGGCGTAGAAGAGTTCATCGGCGGCGCGCAAGAGCCGCTCGCGGGCGGGTTGCCTCGTTCGGGCCATGGTGCCACCATAGCTCAGTGCAACGAACGTTCTATTCATTGGTCGCTGCGGGCACGGCACTCATCGCCTGCTGCTACGGTTTCGCGCGATTCGGATACGGGTTGTTCGTGCCGGTATTCACCGAGCAGTTTCGTCTGAGT
>JAOPWT010000229.1 GCA_025965555.1 Mycobacterium sp. | reverse complement strand
ATGCGCTGAGATCGATTGTTGTTCCGACGCCGAGTTGTCGGGCTCTGGCTCCCGCAGCGCGTGCGATCGCATTACCGGTCGACTCCACCCGGGACGACGGCTCTGCCACGAAACGCAACCTAATACTGCGAAAGCCCCCCGTTCCGGTTCGCGCCAGGCAGCAGTTCGGGTACTAGTCGGTCGGACGCGGAAACTCTTGGTCCGCCGCGACGATGCGATTGGCGAGCGCCACCAGATCGCGTGACCGCAGATCGGGCCAGCCGTGCAGCCGCCGCCGCCACGTATCCGGGACCGCCGACGCGCCGTACACCGCGCCGAGCAGGCCGCCTGCGATGGCCGCCACGGTGTCGGTGTCGTTGCCTGCGCGCACCGCGGCGTCCAGTCCGCGGGTCAGGTGCTCGGTCCGCTGGCCGTCACCGGTGTCCGTCATGGTGATTGCCGACCAGGCGGCCTGCAGTGCGGCGACGACCCAGCCGTTGTTCGGGATGTCCGCCGGGCGTGATGCCTCGGCGACGTCCAGTCGCTCCGACCACGTGTGGCGGCTCTCCGCGTCGAGATGGCGCAGTCCGACCCGCACGTCCAAGTCACCGGTCAGTACCGCGTGCCGGATGGCGCAGCACCACAACACGCAGGCGTCGCGCGCGTCGGGATCGTAGTGGGTCAGGGCGCTGATCTCACGGGCGGCGGCGACGAGCGCATCCTCGTCGTCGGTGCCGAGGTAGGCCAGCGCGACGGGTGCGGTGCGCATCAAGGCACCGTTGCCAGCCGTCCGTCCGCTGTTCTCGTGCAGTGCGCGCGACGCGGTCAATGCGGTTGCGGCCCAGCCGCCCCCGGCTCCGACGTGGTCGAGAACGCGGCGCGTCTGGATCCCGACGTCGGTGGCGGTCTTGGACCACTCGTGCCAGCGCTGGACGATGGCGTCCTGTGCGGCCCGGTCGCGCAGGTCCGCGCCGGTGGCGGCGACCTCTGCGATCGCGATCGCCATCGACGTGTCGTCGGTCCACTCGCCGGCCGCCCAGCCGAAGGTGCCTCCGCCGTCCATCGCGACGACCTTCTCCGGACCCCTCGCGGGCTGGAATTCGTAGGGCGCGCCGAGCGCATCGCCCGCCGCGGTGGCCAGCAGTACGCCACCGGCCCGATCGATCTGTGCCGTCGTCAACGTCATGTCATCCCCTCCCCAGAACTATTTTGCGCAATAATGAGCTAAATGCAGGATACAACGAGGAGCCGACGAACATTCCCACTCAGCAAGATGGCAGCGGGAAGACGCTTGCCGACTACCCCAGGCCCTCGGTGGCCGTCGACATCGCACTGCTGACCCTCGACGAGGCCGGGGCGGAACTGCTGGTGCTCGAGGTGCGACGCAACGACGACACGGGGTGGGCGCTCCCCGGCACGTTCCTGCACCCGGGGGAACGGTTGGCCGACGCCGTGGGTCGAGCGCTGCGGGACAAGTCGGGCGTTCGCGGCCTGCGGCCGCGGCAACTGCACGTGTTCGACGACCCCATGCGCGACGACCGTGGTTGGGTGCTCTCGGTGGCCCACCTCTGCGTCGTCCGGTCCGATCGCATCTCGGTGCGCTTCCCCGAGCGCACCCGGCTGATGCCGACGTCGAACCCGGGCCGGCTGCCGTACGGCCACGGCGGCATCGTCGCCCGCGCCGTCGACGATCTGCGTCCCCGCTATGCGGCCCGACCCGACCCGGACGGATTGCTCGGTGCCGAGTTCACGTTGCGCGAGCTGCGGTTGGCGCACGAAGCCGTCGCGGGGGAGTCATTGCAGCGGGACTGGTTTCGGCGCGCCATGGAACCCCAGCTGCAGGCGACGGGACGGTCGGTTGCGGCCGCTCGAGGCAGGCCCGCCGAGCTGTTCCGCCGCCGCTAACGTTTGCGCCGAACGTGGATTCCCCCCACGCGCTCCGCCCGAAACCGTGGGGGTAATCCCCGTTCGGCGCAAGGTAGGTCATCCGGGCAGGCCGATCCCGCGGTAGTGCCGCAGCCGGGAGGTCAGGCGCTCCTCGGCGGTCAGTGCACGCAGCGAGTGCAGCTCGGTGGCGATCGTCGCCGAGAGGCGTCGGGTGAAGTCCAGTGGCGTGTCAGCCGCATCGGTGTGTTCGGGCACGATCGCGTCGACGATCCCGTTCCTCAGCAGGTCTGCAGACCGGATGCCTTGCGCCGCAGCCAGTTCCGGGGCGTGGTCGACGTCGCGGAAGACGATCGCGCTGGCACCCTCCGGCGGCAGCGGCGCCAACCAGCCGTGCAGCGCGGCGAGGACGCGGTCGGCGGGCACCATCGCAAGTGCCGGTCCGCCACTGCCCTGCCCGAGCAGCACCGAGACCGTCGGGGTGTCCAGGGTGACGAGTTGGGCGAGGCATCGGGCGATCTCGCTGGCCAGTCCGCCTTCTTCGGCCTCCGCCGACAGCGCCGGACCCGGGGTGTCGATGACGAGGACCAACGGCAGCCGCAGCCCGGCGGCCAACGCCATCCCCCGTCGCGCCTCACGCAGCGCCTGCGGACCGGCGAGTCCGCCGCCGACGCCGCGCTGCTGCCCGACCACCACCGCGGGTTGCCCGCCGAATCGGGCCAGCGCCAGCAGCGTGGTGGCGGCCTCTCCGTGCCCGCCGGTCCCCGACAGCAGCACCCGCTCGGTTGTCCCGTGCCGCAACAGATAGCCGATCCCCGGCCGGTCGGGACGGCGGGAGGCCTCCACCGAATCCCAGGCGGGGACGTCCGCGATGGGCTCCACCTCGGGTGCCTCCGGTGGCGAGCCCGGCGGGTCCGACAACACCTTGAGTGCGCGGTCCAGCGTCGAGCGCAGCAGTTCGATGGGGACGACGCCGTCGATGACGCCGTGCCGGTGCAGATTCTCGGCGGTCTGGATACCCGTCGGGAACGGCTCGCCGTACAGATGCTCGTACACCCGCGGTCCGAGGAAGCCGATGAGCGCGCCCGGTTCGGCTGCGGTGACGTGGCCGAGGGAACCCCACGACGCGAACACCCCGCCCGTCGTCGGATGCCGTAGATAGACCAGGTAGGGGAGGTGCGCCTGCTTGTGCAGTTCGACGGCCGCGGCGATCTTGACCATCTGCAGGAAGGCGACGGTGCCCTCCTGCATGCGGGTGCCACCCGAACTGGGGGACGCCACCAGCGGGAGCCGCTCGGCGGTCGCGCGCTCCACCGCGGCGGTGATCCGCTCGGCGGCGGCCACGCCGATCGACCCAGCGAGAAAGTCGAACTCGCTCGCGACCACTGCCACCCGGCGGCCGAGCACGGTTCCCTCGCCGGTCAGGACCGATTCGTCGAGACCGGTGGCGGCCCTGGCCTGTGCCAGTTCCCGGCGATATTGCGGGTCGGGGCCGACGTCGAGGGGCGCCTGGTCCCAGCTGATGAAGGACCCCTCGTCGAGAACGGCATCCCGTAGCGCCCTGGCGCCGATCCGGCTCACACGGCAAGGCTATCGGGGGAGCTCGGCGGGCTCTCCAATAGGCTGAAGTCATGATCGGAGTTACCCGCCAGGATCACGTCACGACCCTAGAGCTGCAACGCCCGGAACGCCGCAACGCCCTCAACAGCGAACTCGTCGACAGTCTGCGGGTCGCGATCGTGGCGGCAGCAGCCGAAGACGTCCGCGCCATCGTGCTGACGGGGCAGGGCACCGTGTTCTGCGCGGGCGCCGACCTGTCGGGCGATGCCTTCGCCGACGACTACCCGGATCGGCTCATCGCGCTGAACCTCGCCATCGACGCCGCCCCGATGCCGGTGATCGGCGCGATCAACGGGCCTGCCATCGGAGCGGGCCTTCAACTCGCCATGATCTGCGATCTGCGCGTAGTGGCACCCGAGGCGTTCTTCCAGTTCCCAACCTCGAAATATGGCCTGGCTCTGGATAATTGGAGCATCCGGCGATTGTCGTCACTGGCCGGTTACGGCAGGGCGCGGTCGATGCTGCTCACCACCGAGAAGCTGACCGCCGAGGTCGCCTTCCAGACGGGCATGGCGAACCGCATCGGCACCCTGGCCGACGCGCAGGCCTGGGCGGCCGAGATCGCGGGCCTGGCCCCGCTGGCTCTCCAGCACGCCAAACGGGTGCTGAACGACGACGGCGCCTACGAGGACCAGTGGCCCACTCACAAGGAGCTCTTCGACAAGGCCTGGTCCAGCCAGGACGTCATCGAGGCCCAGGTCGCGCGCATCGAGAAGCGGCCTGCCAAGTTCCAGGGCTCCTAGTGTTCTGGCGGGCGGCCCGGCTGGTCGGCGGCACCGCGGCGGTCGTCGGTGGCGGTTGGGCGCTGCGCGCACTGCAGGGTGCGCCCGAGGCGCTCGGCGCGTCACCGGTCGAGATCGACGGCACCACCAAGGGCTCGCCGAACTACCACGACGGCGTGTTCGTCAACCTCGAACCCGCCTCCGACACCAGCCTCACCCGCCAGCAGCAGTTCGTGCTGGCGCGCGACGTGATCGGCGGCAGCTCCAATCAGCATCCGGCCGAGCCCGTCCCACTGGTCACGCCCGACCCGAGCGTGGTGGCGGGAGAGCTCGCGGCCACCTGGTACGGCCACTCGTCGGTGATGATCGAGGTCGACGGGTACCGCATCCTCGCCGACCCGGTGTGGAGCGACCGGTGCTCACCGTCGCGCGCGGTCGGCCCGCAGCGGTTGCACGCCGTGCCCGCCGAACTCGAGGCACTGCCCGCGATGGACGCGGTGATCATCAGCCACGACCACTACGACCACCTCGACGTCGACACCATCAAGCAACTCGCGCTGACTCAGCGGGCCAAGTTCTTCGTGCCGCTCGGCATCGGCGCGCATCTGCGCGCGTGGCACATTCCGCCAGAGCGGATCGTCGAACTCGACTGGAACGAGAGCGCGCAGCTCGGCGATCTCGAGCTGGTCTGCACGCCCGCGCGGCACTTCTCCGGGCGCTTCCTGACGCGCGACGTCACGCTGTGGTCTTCTTGGGCGATCATCGGCCCCCGGCACCGCGCCTTCTTCGGTGGCGACACCGGCTACACCAAGAGCTTCGCGGACATCGGCTCCGACTACGGCCCGTTCGACCTGACGCTCATGCCCGTCGGCGCGTACCACCCCGGTTGGCCCGACATCCACATGAATCCGGAGGACGCGGTGCGCGCGCACCGCGACGTCACCGACGGCGGACTGCTGGTGCCGATCCACTGGGCGACCTTCCGGCTGGCGCCGCACCCGTGGTCCGAACCCGTCGAGCGGCTGTTGGTGGCCGCCGAGGGCGACGGGGTCCGGCTGGCGGCGCCGAAACCCGGCCAGCGCATCGAACCCGCGTCGGCTCGGTTAGACACGTGGTGGAGGACGTGACCGGCTAGCGTGCTGGTGTGAGCCGCTCGAGGTCGTCCCGGTCGCTGGTCTGCGTTCTCTTCATCGTCGCCCTACTGTCCGGTTGTGACGCCACCCCGGCGACACCGTCCGGCGGTTCAGCGACGTCCGACGTTCCTCCCCAGGAGGAAGCGGCGCAGCCATTGCCGCAGGACGCGGTCGCGAACGCGGTGGGCAAGCTCGACGGTCTCGTCGACGACCTCATGAAGAAGTCGGGCATCCCAGGGATGTCCGTCGCCGTCGTCCATGGTGGAAAGACGATCTACGCCAAGGGTTTCGGAGTCAAGGACGTCACCAAGGGTGACGATCCCGCCAACAAGGTCGATCCCGACACCGTGTTCCAGCTGGCGTCGCTGTCCAAGCCGTTGGGGTCCACGGTCGTCGCACACCAGGTGGGGCAGAACGCGATCAGCTGGGATACGCCTATCGTCGAGAAGCTGCCGTGGTTCGCGCTGTCCGATCCGGCCATCACCAGGCTCGTCACGGTCGGGGACATGTACTCGCACCGGTCCGGGCTGCCGGACCACGCTGGCGACCTGCTGGAGGACATGGGCTACGACCGGCAATACGTGCTGGAGCGGTTGCGCGACTATCCCCTCGATCCATTCCGAATCTCGTACGCCTACACGAACTTCGGGCTGACCGCCGGTGCCGAGGCGGTCGCCGTCGCAGCGGGTACGACGTGGGAGGACCTCAGCCAGGACGTGCTGTACAAGCCGCTCGGGATGGCATCGACCAGCTCCCGCTTCGACGAGTACCTGGCCCGACCCGACCGCGCCGTCGGACACATTCACGTCGACGGCCGCTACGAGCCGAAGTACGTCCGCGACCCTCAGCCCGAAGCCCCGGCTGGCGGGGTCAGCAGTTCGGCCAACGACATGACGCACTGGCTGTCCATGTTGCTGGCCAACGGCACCTACGACGGCAAGTCGATCGTCGACCCGAAGGCGTTGCTGCCGGCGCTCACCCCGCAGAGCGTGTCGGATCGCGCGACCGACCCGTCGATGCGGTCCGGATTCTACGGATACGGATTCAACGTGGGCACGACCTCGGATGCCCGCACGCAACTCAGCCATTCGGGAGCATTCGAGCTGGGCTCCGGCACGAACTTCGTGACGCTGCCCTCTGCGGACGTGGCAATCGTCGCGCTCACCAACGCAACTCCGGCAGGCGTGCCAGAGACGCTCACCGCGGAATTCGCCGACCTGGTGCAGTTCGGCTCGGTGCGCGAGGACTGGTACAAGCTCTACAACGCCGCCTTCGTCCAGATGGAACAGCCGGTCGGCTCGCTGGTCGGCAAGCAGTCCCCGCCCAGCCCGGCGCCGGCGAAGCCACTGGCCTCCTACGTCGGCGATTATGCCAACCCCTTCTGGGGACCCGCCCGCGTGACGCAGCAGGGTGATGGGCTTCAACTGGCCATCGGCCCCAAACTCGTTTTTCCACTCAAGCATTGGGACGGCGACGTGTTCAGCGTCAGCTTCGTCACCGAGAATTCGCCACCTGGCAGCATCTCGACGGCGACCTTCGACGGCAAGACGCTGAAGCTCGAGTACTACGACCAGGACGGAAGGGGCACCTTCACCCGATGAGCAGCGCGCTCGCCGTTGGACTCTCCGACGCCGAGGTGGCGCAGCGCGTCGCCGATGGCAAGACCAACGACGTCCCCACCAGGGCTGCCCGCAGCGTCGAGGAGATCGTTCGCGCCAACGTGTTCACCCGGATCAACGCGATCCTCGGCGTCCTGCTGATCATCGTGCTGTCCACCGGCTCGGTCATCAACGGGCTGTTCGGCATTCTCATCGTCGCCAACAGTGCGATCGGCATCATCCAGGAACTGCGGGCCAAGCAGACCTTGGACAAGCTGGCGATCGTCGGGCAGGCGAAACCCTTGGTGCGCAGGCAGTCCGGGACGGAGCCGCGCTCGCCGAGCGAGGTGGTGCTCGACGACGTCATCGAGCTCGGGCCCGGCGATCAGATCGTGGTCGACGGCGAGGTACTCGAGGAGGCGAATCTCGAAGTCGACGAGTCGCTGCTCACCGGTGAAGCCGATCCGATGGCCAAGGACGCGGGTGACGAGGTGAAGTCGGGCAGCTTCGTCGTCGCGGGCAGTGGGGCGTACCGCGCGACGAAGGTGGGCCGAGAGGCGTACGCCGCCAAGCTCGCCGAGGAGGCCAGCAAGTTCACGTTGGTGAAGTCCGAACTGCGCAGCGGCATCGACACCATCCTGCGGGTCATCACCTATCTGCTGGTGCCCGCGGGACTCCTGACCATCTACACCCAGTTGTTCACCACCGATGTCGGATGGCGGGAGTCGTTGTTGCGCATGGTCGGTGCGCTGGTGCCGATGGTGCCCGAGGGGCTGGTCCTCATGACGTCGATCGCGTTCGCCGTCGGGGTGGTGCGCCTGGGTCGACGCCAATGCCTGGTGCAGGAACTGCCCGCCATCGAGGGGCTCGCCCGGGTGGACGTGGTGTGCGCCGACAAGACGGGGACGCTGACCGAGAACGGTATGCGACTGGCCGATCTCAAGACGTTCACCGAGGACGACTGCCGGGACCCCCTGGCGTCGCTGGCCGCCGACGACGACCGTCCCAACGCCAGCATGCAGGCCATCGGTGAGGCCTTCCCCGAGCCCCCCGGCTGGACGGCCACCGCCCGCGCGCCGTTCAAGTCGGCGACCAAGTGGAGCGGCGCTTCCTATGGGGCACACGGCAACTGGGTGATCGGTGCACCCGACGTGCTGCTCGATCCCGCCTCACCGGACGCCGAAGTGGCCGAGCAGATCGGCGCGCAGGGTCTGCGCGTTCTGCTCCTCGGCTCCTCCGACGGGCCGGTCGACGCGCCCGATGCGCCCGGCGTCGTCACGCCGGTGGCGCTCGTCGTGCTCGAACAGCGGGTTCGGCCCGATGCCCGCGAGACGCTCGATTACTTTGCCACGCAGAGGGTCACGGTCAAGGTGATCTCCGGCGACAACGCCGTTTCCGTCGGGGCGGTGGCAGGCAGCCTCGGCCTTCACGGTGAGACGATGGACGCCAGGCAGTTGCCCGACGAGGCCGACGCGCTGGCGGACACCGTGGCCGAGTACACGACGTTCGGCCGCGTCCGGCCCGACCAGAAGCGGGCGATGGTGCATGCGCTGCAATCCCGCGGTCACACCGTGGCGATGACCGGGGACGGCGTCAACGACGTGCTGGCGCTCAAGGACGCCGACATCGGCGTCGCGATGGGGTCTGGCAGCTCTGCCTCGCGTGCGGTGGCGCAGATCGTGTTGTTGGACAACAAGTTCGCCACCCTGCCGTACGTCGTCGGCGAGGGCAGGCGGGTCATCGGAAACATCGAACGCGTCTCGAATCTGTTCCTGACCAAGACGGTGTACTCGGTCCTGCTCGCCGTCCTGGTGGGCCTGGCGGGGTTGTCGGCCAAGATCTTCGGCACCGATCCGTTGCTGTTCCCGTTCCAGCCCATCCACGTCACGATCGCCGCATGGTTCACCATCGGCATCCCGGCGTTCGTGCTGTCGCTGGCACCCAACCGCGAACGTGCGCACACGGGCTTCGTCCGCCGCGTCATGACCTCGGCGCTGCCGAGTGGACTGATCGTCGGCCTCGCGACGTTCGTCAGCTACCTACTCGCGTACGAGGGCCGCGCCTCGACCGAGGCGCAGCAGACACAGGCCTCCACGGCGGCGTTGATCACGCTCCTGCTGGGCGCCCTGTGGGTGCTCGCCGTGGTGGCGCGCCCGTACGAATGGTGGCGGATCGGACTGGTCGGCATCTCGGCGCTGGCCTACGTGGTGATCTTCTCGCTACCGCTGGCGAGAAAGGCGGTCCTGCTCGATCCGTCCAATGTCGCGATGACGTCGACCGCGCTGGCCATCGGTGTCGTGGCGGCCGTGCTGATCGAGATCGTCTGGTGGGTGCAGGGACGAATTCTGGGCGAACGGCGACGGCTCTGGCGGTCGGAGTAGCGGTTCCAGTGATTAGGGTGGGGTCATGGGATTTCTAGACAAGGTCAAGGACCTGGTGTCCAAGAACGGCGACAAGGTCGACATGGCCATCGACAAGGCCGGCGACCTGGTGGACAAGAAGACGCAGGGTAAGTACGTCGGACAGGTGAACAAGGTGCAGGAGGCCGCGAAGAAGGCGGCCAGGGACAACGCGGGGGGCACCCAGCAACCGCCACCTGCCGCCCCGCCTGCCCCGCCCGCGCCACCGGCGGCGCCGTCCGGACCCCCGCCGACCTCCTAGAAGATGGCCAAGCTGTCGGTCTCCGTCGACGTGCCGCTGTCGCCGGAGAAGGCGTGGCAGGCCGCTTCGGATCTGTCGCGATACAGGGAGTGGCTGAGTATCCACCGGGTGTGGCGCAGCAAGTTGCCTGACACCTTGGAGAAGGGCACCAAGCTGGTCTCCATCGTCGAGGTCAAGGGCATGCCGAACCTGGTCAGCTGGACGATCGTCAACTGGAAGCCGCCGGAGAGCATGACGCTCAACGGTGACGGCAAGGGTGGTGTCAAGGTGAAGTTGATCGGCAAGATCAAGCCCGCCGACACGGGTTCCACCGTGACGTTCGACGTCCATCTCGGCGGGCCCGCGCTGTTCGGGCCGATCGGCATGGTCGTGGCTGGCGCGCTCAAGGGCGACATCCGCCAATCGCTGGACAAGTTCAAGTCGGTCTTCGCGTGACGGTCGCCCGCCGCCTCGCCGATCTGGTCCGCGAGGGCGCGGGCGTCGAACTGCCGGTGCGCATCCGAGCCTGGGACGGCACCGAGGCAGGCCCCGCCGAGGGCCCCGTGCTCGTCATCAACAACCGTCGCGCATTGCGGCGGTTGTTGTGGGCGCCAGGTGAAATGGGTCTGGCCCGCGCCTACGTGACCGGTGACATCGACGTCGACGGGGACATCGCCGACGGTTTCCGTCGCGCCTGGGCGATGAAGGCCAAGCGTCGCACGTCGATCTCGTTGCGGGACAAGGCCGGTGCCGGCTTGACCGCGGCCAGGATCGGCGCCGTCGGGCTGCCCCCGAAGCCACCCGCGTCGGAGGCACGGCTGGCCGGGCGGCTGCACACCCGCGGCCGCGACCGCGCTGCGATCGCGCACCACTACGACCTGTCCAACGACTTCTACAAGCTGCTCCTCGACGAGCACATGGCGTACTCGTCGGCGTACTACACCCACGACGGTCAGTCGCTCCACGACGCGCAGTCGGCCAAGCTCGACCTGGTCTGCCGCAAGCTGGAATTGAAGGAAGGCCAGCGTCTTCTCGACGTCGGCTGCGGATGGGGATCGATGATCCTCTACGCCGCACGCAACTTCGGCGTTCGCGCCACCGGCATCACGCTGTCGGCCGAGCAGCGCGACTTCATCACCGAACGCGTCACCCAGGAGGGGCTCGGCAGCCTCGTCGAGGTGCGCCTGCAGGACTACCGTGAATTGTCCGACGAGCCTGCGACATTCGACGCCGTGAGCTCGATCGAGATGGGCGAGCACGTCGGCGAGGGCAACTACCCCACCTATGTCTCCACGATGCTCGGTGCGCTCAAGTCGGGCAGTCGGCTACTGCTGCAGCAGATGTCACGACGCGAGGGCACCGCGCCTGGCGGCGGTCCGTTCATCGAGTCCTACATCGCGCCCGACATGCACATGCGGCCGCTGTGGCAGACCGTCCGCCACTTGGAGAACGCGGGGTTCGAGGTCCGCGGCGTCGAGGCCATGCGCGAGCATTACGTCAAGACCGTCGAGCACTGGCTCGAGACGTTCGAGACCTTCTACGACGAATTCGTGGCTCTGCAGGGAGAGGAGGTCGCCAGGGTGTGGCGGCTCTACCTCGTCGGCGGTGGCCTGGCATTCGAGCAGGGCCGGATGGGCGTCGACCAGATCCTGGCCCGCAAGCCATAAGCCCCCGCCCCGTCCCCCCGCCGAAATAGCCCCGTCCCCCGCCGAAATAGCATTCCCTGTCGTCAACCGGCTCCCTTAGCGACACTGGATGCTGTCTCGGCGGGAAGCCCACGCGTTCGCGACCCGCTGCAGGATCTCCCAGGGACGATCTCCGGCGATCACCTTCACGTGGTGCCAGCTGCGTTCGTGGATCTTCCGCAGGCGTTTGACGTCCCATCGATATTGACCCTGATCGGTCCGGTGGTGTTCGCCGTCGTACTCGACGGCGATCTTGACGTCCTCCCAGCCCATGTCGAGGAAGGCGAACTCGTAGCCGTCGGCGTCGAGGACCGGGATTTGGGTCTGGGGCCGCGGGTATCCGGCGTCGATCAACAGCAGACGTAACCAGGTCTCCTTTGGTGATTGCGCGCCGCCATCCATGAGGTCGAGGGCTGTCCGTAGCCCCCGAATCCCGCGTGCACCCTTGTAGCGCTCCATCATTGGCACAACGTGCTCGGCGGCGAGGCCGGTAGCGCGGGACAGCGCGTCGAGATGAATCACTGCTTCGTCACGTGCGAGGTAGCGGCCGAGGTCATAGGCAGTGCGCT
>JAOPWT010000205.1 GCA_025965555.1 Mycobacterium sp. | reverse complement strand
CTGCCCCTCGGTGATCTCGGGGCAGACCTGCGTCCAGTAGTCCTCGAGGTCGTATGGCACACCGTTGACGATCGGTGTCGTACGGCGCCTCGCCGCCGGTGGCTTCGTCCGCCGCGTCGTTGAACGGCAACTCCAGCACCATCGATGTTGCTGGTGCCAGGGGTGTCGCGGACATCGAGGATGCCTGCAAAAGCGGAGTCGAGGTCGGCACTGGAGACGTCGAAGACCTTGTCGTCCTTGGGGTGCTTCGACCAGGCCCCTGCGAAGCAGTCCGCCTGCAACTCCTTGGTCACCGTGCGCGCGGTGAAGTTGGAGCGCGCCTGCACCGCGGCTCGTAGTCCTTGCCGTAGAGGTCCGGGAACTGCTTGGCCCAAAAGTCCTGCAGATCGGCGATCGCCTCGACGGCCAGCTTGTTCACCTCGCCCGACGAGTCACCGTGCACCTCGATGTTGCTGGTGTCCGGCTTCTTCGCGGCGTTGCCCGGCACCTCCGGCGTCTTGCCGCCGCATCCCGCGAGCAGCAGCACAGCTGCAAGCATCACCACTGGGCGCTCGAGCATGCGCAAACACTAGTGGCAGCTGCTCGATTCCGGAAGCTATGCGGCTGATCAGTCCAGCAGCCGCCGCGACACGTTGGTGGTGACCAGATCGAGCAACTCATCGGCACGCCCTGCCATGATGGTCCGAATCGCGTAGAGCGAGAAGCCCTTAGCCTGTTCCGCGCTGATGGCGGGCGGAATCGAGAGCTCCTGACGGGCCGTCACCACGTCCACGATCGCAGGCCCATCGTGTGCGAAGGCGTCCGTGAGCGCCTGCTCCAGCTCGCTGGGATGCTCGACACGGCGCCCGAACGCACCCATCGCACGGCCGACGGCGGCGAAGTCCGGATTGACGAGATCAGTACCGAAGTTGACGATGCCCGCCGCCTTCATCTCGAGCTCGACGAAGTTCAGCGACGAGTTGTTGAAGACGATCACCTTCACCGGCAGCCGATTCTGCAGGAGGGTGATGAGTTCACCGAACAGCATGGTCAGCCCGCCGTCGCCGGCGAAGGCGACCACCTGCCTGCCGGGAAGTGCCGTCTGCGCGCCGATGGCGTGGGGCAGGGCGCACGCCATGGTCCCGTGGTTGAACGAGCCGACGAGCCTGCGCCTGCCGTTCATGGTCAGGTACCTGGCCGCCCACACGACGGGCGACCCGACGTCGACCGTGAACACCGCGTCATCAGATGCCAGCCGATCAACAAGTCCCGCAAGGTATTCGGGTCGGATCGGAGTTCGATCGCGGTCGTTGACCGCCAACCCGTCCATCGTCTTGCGCGTCTTGGCATAGTGGCGCAGCGAGCGGTCGAGATGCTCACGCGACGGCTTCTGGGCGAGCAGCGGTTGCAGCGCCGCCAGTGTGTCGGCGACGGTTCCGACCAGGCCGAGGTCAATAGGCGTGCGGCGGCCCAGGTTTCGACCGCGCACGTCGACCTGCAGGATGCGGGCGTTCTCCGGATAGAACTGTTGATACGGGAAGTCGGTGCCCAGCATCAGCAGGGTGTCCGCTTCCTTGATGGCCTTGTAGCCCGACGCGAATCCGAGCAGACCGGTCATGCCGACGTCGAATGGATTGTCGTACTCGATGAACTCCTTGCCGCGCAGGGCATGGACCACGGGAGCGTTGAGCGTGCCCGCCAGACGCAAGAGGGCGTCGTGGGCACCCTCCACTCCGGCACCGCCGAGAATGGTGACCTTCTCGGACGTGTTGAGGATCTCGGCGGCCTGGCGCAGTCCCTCGTCGTCGGGCCGCACCACCGACCGGGTGGGCAGGATCGGCTTGGTGAGCCAACCGGATTCCACCGCGCGCCCGAGGAAGATCTCGCCGGGCACGACGACGACGGCGACGCCGTTCTCCTCGATTGCGGCGCGCATCGCCATCTCCAGGATGCGCGGTGCCATCTCCGGGGTGCTGACCAGTTCGCAGTAGACGCTGCACTCCGCGAACAGGTCCTGAGGGTGGGTTTCCTGGAAGTACTCCGAGCCGATCTCGCTGCGGGGGATGTGCGCGGCGATGGCCAGTACCGGCACGCGGGAGCGTTGAGCGTCGAAGAGTCCGTTGATCAGATGCAGGTTGCCAGGTCCACAGCTGCCCGCGCAGACGGCGAGCTGGCCGGTCAGTGCGGCATCGGCGGCCGCGGCGAACGCCGCCGTCTCTTCGTGCCGGACGTGTTCCCACGTGACGTCATCCGAGCGGCGGATCGCGTCGGTGAACCCGTTGAGGCTGTCACCGGGCAACCCGTAGACGCGTCGCACCCCGCTTCGTGTCAACGCTGCGAGCATCTGAGTTGCGATGGTCGCCATCCGAATGCCCTCTCCCATGCGAGCTCGGCGCGCTGAGAAGCGCTGAGCGCGTCGAGATCACCTTACGCGGGAGGGCTTACTTCGGCGCGAAGCGCTGACCGGCGTCCAGCCGTAGGCACTGGCCGTTCAGCATCGGGTTGTCCACGATGGCCGTGACGAGCTTGGCGTACTCCTCGGGCTTGCCGAGCCGCTTCGGGAACGCCGCGTCCTTGGTAAGCGCGCTGGCGAACTCGTCGGGAATGCCCTTGGTGAGGCCGGTGGCGAACAGGCTTGGCGCGATGGCCAGCACCCGGATGCCAAGGCTGCCAAGGTCGCGCGCCATCGTCAGGCACATCCCGGCGATCGCGGCCTTGGACGCGGTGTAGGCCACCTGCCCGATCTGCCCCTCGAAGGCGGCGATCGACGCCGTGTTGATGATGACGCCCCGCTCCTCGGCCTCATCGTCGACGGGCTCCTGCTTGCTCATCTGCCACGCCGCGAGCCTGCTGATGTTGAAGGAGCCGATGAGGTTGAGGTCGATCGTCGAGCGGAAGGAGTCCAGGCTGTGCGGACCGTCCTTCTTGATGGTGCGCTCACCGATGCCCCCGCCCGCGGTGGTGACGATGACGTGCAGGCCGCCGAGGTCCTCGATCGCCTGATTCAGGACCTGCTCGGTTCCGCTGAAGTCGGTGACGTCCACCTCGTGGAAGCTCGCGCCGATCCCGTCGGCGACGGCCTTGCCGTCGGATTCCGGCCGGTCCAGGATCGCCACGCTCGCCCCACGTGCGGCGAGTGACTCCGCGGTAGCACGTCCGAAGCCCGACGCTCCACCCACGATGATCGCCTTCTTGCCCGAGATCTCCATTAAGCTACCTTTCCAAAATGAGGCCAGACTGTAAAGCAACCTAACCGACGTCACTTTCCGGTAAGGCCTTCGGGTGGCCAAGTCGGTACGTTGGCGTCATGGCCGATACGGCTACCCACCAGGAAGTACCGAGCGACGTTCGTCCGAACGGCCTCATCGGCCTCGCCGCGGCGGCGGTGGCACTCGGGGTCGCCCAGTTGAGTGCGGTCCCCTTCGGTCCGCACGCCGACTCCAGGACCGCCATCGGCTCAGCCGTCATCGACCTCACTCCCGGGCCCGTCAAGGAATGGGCGATCCAACTGTTCGGCACGTCCGACAAGTTGTTCCTCACCGTCGTCGTGCTGGTGGGGATCGGTGTGATCGCGGCTCTGACCGCGCAGTACGAAAGACGTCGCAGACCGGTCGGCAGCATCGCCATCGTGGTGGCAGGCGTGCTCGGCTCCGCCGCCGTTCTCAGCCGGGCCGGCGCAACGGCGGTCGACGTCGTGCCCACGTTGCTCGGCACGGCGTGCGGCGTGCTGGTCCTGCGACTGCTCGTCTCCGGCCGCATTACCAATGCGGTACCGCCGGAGGATGCGTCGAAGACCGACTCACCCGACCGAGGCCGACGCCTGTCATTGGTGACGATCGGTTTCATCGGCGCGGGAGCCATGGCGGGCGTTGCAGGGGCGGTGCTGAATCGACTGAATTCCTCAGTGGCACAGGACCGCACGGCCTTTGCCCTGCCGACCGCGCGCACCGCAACACCGGTCGTTGCGCCTCCTTCCGTGCAGCCGCCCGGCGTGGCCCTGCCGCCGTTCATCACCCCGAACGCTGACTTCTACCGGATCGACACCGCGTTGAGCGTGCCCCAGCTCAGCCGGGCGAACTGGCGTCTCAAGATCCACGGCATGGTCGATCGCGAAGTCACGTTCACCTTCGACGACCTGCAACGGTTCGAGGTCGTCGAAGAGATCGTGACCCTGACCTGTGTGTCCAACCCCGTCGGCGGCGACCTCATCTCGAACGCCAAGTGGACCGGTTACCGGGTCCGAGACCTGTTGGCCGGAGCCGGTATTCATCCCGACGCCGACATGGTGATGTCGACCTCCATCGACGGGTTCACTGCGGGTACACCTGTGGAGGCGCTCACCGACCAGCGCAACTCCCTTCTGGCCATCGGCATGAACGACGCACCGCTGCCCACCGAACACGGCTATCCGGCCCGCCTGGTCGTGCCCGGGTTGTATGGCTACGTCTCGGCGACCAAGTGGGTCGTCGATCTGGAGCTCACCCGTTTCGATCGCGCCAAGGCGTACTGGACCGACTTGGGGTGGTCGGCGCGCGGACCCATCAAGACCGAGTCGAAGATCGAAATTCCCCGCAGCGGCGCGGACATCCCGCGGGGACCGACCACCTTCGGCGGCGTGGCCTGGGCGCAGCAGCGTGGCATCAAGGCGGTCGAAGTGCGGATCGACGACGGGCCTTGGCAGCCTGCCCAACTCGGCGCGAGCTACTCGAACGACACCTGGCGGCTGTGGAGTTTCACGTGGCAGGCCGACGCCACGGGCCCGCACTCGATCACCGTGCGCGCGACCGACGGCACCGGTGCCGTCCAGACCGCCGACCAGGCAGACGTCATTCCCGACGGGGCGACCGGCTGGCACACGGTGTCGTTCAGCGTCGAGTAGGTCGGCTCAGACCGGGACCCGACGGTTGGTGAGGACCGAAGCGAGGACGGCGGCAGCCATGAGCACCGCGCCGAGGCGGATCCATGCCGCGCTGGCGTCGCCGCGGATGGTCTCGAAGCCGATCTGTTGCTGCAGCGTCGAATACACCTGCTTCAACTGCTCGAGGCTGCCCGCGTGGAACGTTTGGCCGCCGGAGATTTCGGTGATCTGCTGAAGGGTCGCATCGTCGACGGGCACGGCGATCTGCTGGCCGTTGATGTCGACGACGCCGT
Organism: Mycobacterium sp.; assembly: GCA_025965555.1. Taxonomy (GTDB): domain Bacteria; phylum Actinomycetota; class Actinomycetes; order Mycobacteriales; family Mycobacteriaceae; genus Mycobacterium. The sequence goes on along the minus strand of JAOPWT010000205.1, from coordinate 5,126 downwards.
TCGGGGTGCCGAACGAGATCGTGGAGATGGCAACCCCTTGATCCTTGGCGGCGCGTGCCGCGGTGTACGCCCCTCGCGGTTCATCGGGATTTCGCGGGACCGTCTCCGCACCATCGGACTCCAACACGATGTGCGCGGGGGCAGGCGTCTCACCGCCTCCCATGACCGCACCGACACTGGCGATGGCCTGCAGCGCGGTGAAGAGTCCCTCTCCGGTGGCCGTGCGCTCCTCGGGCTGTAGACCGTCGATCGCCGCGTTCATGGCGGCGCGGTTGGTGGTCGGCGACACCAGCAGCGTCGCGCTTCCGCCGAATGCGACCAGCCCCAGGTTGATCCCCGGCGTCAGCTCCTCCGCGAACTGTTTGCCCGCTTCCTTGGCGGCCGCCAACCGGGTGGGCGGGACGTCGTTGGACACCATGGACTCCGACACGTCGATCACCAACATCACCACCGCCCGGTTGCGAGGAATGCGGACGTCGTGGGTCGGGGCCGCCAGCGCGATCGCCAGAATCGCCAGGGCGAGCACCATCAGCACCGCGGGCACGTGGCGCCAGCGCCGGCTGCTCGCAGCGGGCGCCACCCGCTGCAGGATGTCCATGTTGGCGAACCGCAGCACCCTACGGTGCCGGGCGAACTGGACGATGACGTACGCCGCAAGCAGTGCGAGCACGACCAGCAGGTACAGGAAGTACCAGGCGTGGGCGAACCCCGAGAGGGCCAATGGGCCGAGGAACGGCACGCTCATGTGGGAAGCCGACGGTTGATCGCCAGTGCGAGGGCGGCGGCGACGGTTGCAGTGAACACCGCCAGACGCACCCAGCCCTCGCTGGCCGGGCCGGGCAGCACCTGGTAGCCGATCTGCTGCTGAACCGATTCGTAGCTCTGGTTCAGCTGTTCGACGTCGGTGGCGGTGTACGTCTGACCACCCGACAGCTGCGCGATCTGGGTCATCGTGTCGGTGCCGACGGGCACCGGCAGCCGTTGGTTGCTCAGGTCGACGTAGCCACCTGCGGTGCCGAACGCGATGGTCGAAATGGGGACCCCCTGGTCCTTCGCGGATCGGGCGGCGGTGTAGGCGCCGCGGGGGTTGCTGGGATCGCTTGGCACGTTCTCGTCGCCGTCGGAGAGCAACACGATGCGCGCCGGCGGGGGTGTCGTGTCACCGTCACTGCTCAGGACGGCTCCTACGGTGGCGATGGACTGCAGTGCGGTGAAGATGGCCTCTCCGGTCGCCGTCTGGTCGGCGGTCTGCAGCTTGTCGAGGGCGTTGACCGTCGCCCGGTGGTCCGGATTCGGCGCAACCAGCAGGTCGGCATTCCCGGCGAACGCGACGACGCCCAGGTTGATGCCCGGTGTCAGACCACTGGCGAACTGTTTGGCCGCCTTCTGCGCGGCGGCCAGTCGGGTGGGATCCACGTCGGTGGCTCGCATCGATTGCGACACGTCGACGACGAGCATGATGACGGCACGGTTCCGCGGTATCCGGACGTCGCGGGTCGGGCCGGCCAGCGCGACCGTCAACAGCACCAGGCCGACGAGCGTCAGCCCCAGTGGGACGTGCCGCCAACGCACCGGCCTGGACCGCGCCGAATCCCGCGGTTCGTCGCCGACGAACCGCGCCACCCGGCGCCGTCTGCGCACCTGCGCCGCGACGTAGAGCACCAGCAGGCCGAGTGGCACCAGCGCGAACAGGAACGACCAGCGGTGCTCGAACCCCGTCCACGTGATCGCGCCAATGCCAGGCAAGGTCAGCACGGTCGCCCTTCGGTCGGGAGTGATCGATGTAGCTGCGAGTGTGGCCGTGCTTCCTGACCGTCGACTGCGATGTTGCTTGGACGGCGTTGCGTAGCAGGGCCTTGCCTGGATGGGTTCATTGCCTGGACCGCGAGGCAACGATGTCCGACCCCCGTGTCAGGCTGGTCACGTGCTGCTCGCCGACGTCGCCATCACGTCCGCCGAGGTCGGCGCCGTCTCGGCGCGCTCGGCCAAGATCGGCCGCATCGCGGCCCTGCTGACCGCGGCCGCCGCGGAGGCCGACCCCGAACTCGTCGCCGTCGTGGTCGCCTGGCTTTCCGGCGAACTGCCCCAACGTCAGATCGGCGTCGGCTGGGCCGCGCTGCGCGCGCTACCGCCTGCCGCCGTGGACCCGTCGCTGACCGTGTCGGGTGTCCACGCCACGCTCACCGAGATCGGGCTCGTCGCGGGCAAGGGGTCGCAGGGGCGTCGTTCCGAGTTGCTGCGTGAACTGTTCGCCGCCTCCACCGAGGCCGAGCAGACGTTCCTGCGGCGCCTGCTCAGTGGTGAGTTGCGCCAGGGCGCCCTCGTCGGCGTGATGGCAGATGCGGTGGCCAAGGCCGCCGACGTGTCAGCGGCCGAGGTGAGACGGGCCGCCATGCTCAGCGGCGAGCTGCCGACCGTCGCGGCTGCTGTCCTGGCCGACGGCCGGGCAGCGCTCTCAGTGTTCACGCTCCAGGTTGGCCGCCCAGTCGGACCCATGCTCGCCCAGACGGCGACCGGAGTGGATGACGCCCTCGAAAAGCTCGGCGGCACAGCCATCTTCGAGGCGAAGCTCGACGGTGCCCGGGTTCAGATCCACCGTTCGGGCGACGACGTGTCGATCTACACCCGCAGCCTCGACGACATCACGGCACGGCTTCCAGAAGTGGTGGAGGCCGCCCGTGCCCTCCCGATCACCACGTTCATCGCCGACGCCGAGGCCATCGCGCTGCGCTCCGACGGGAGGCCGCATCGGTTCCAGGTGACGGCATCGCGGTTCGGGCGCGGCGGCGGCAGGGGCGACCGGGACCGCACCGCCGACGTCGAAGCGGCCAGGGCAGCCCAGCCGCTGTCGGTGTTCTTCTTCGACGTCCTGCACCTCGACGGTGCCGACCTCCTCGACCTGCCGACGACGGAGCGCCTTGCCGCCCTCGACGCGATAGTGCCCTCCGCACAACGCGTCGACCGGTTGATCACCTCGGATGGCCAGGCCGCGGCGGACTTCCTCGCGGCGACCCTGCGGGCCGGCCACGAAGGAGTGATGGCGAAGTCGCCGGCGGCGCCGTACGAGGCAGGCCGCCGAGGAGCCGGTTGGCTCAAGGTGAAACCCGTCCACACCCTCGACCTCGTCGTGCTCGCGGTGGAGTGGGGCTCGGGCCGACGCACCGGCAAGCTGTCCAACATCCACCTCGGTGCGCGCGATCCCGCCACGGGCGGATTCGTGATGCTCGGCAAGACGTTCAAGGGCATGACCGACGCCATGTTGGACTGGCAGACCAACCGCTTCCTGGACCTCGCGGTCGGACCCACCGACGGCTACGTCGTGCAATTGAAGCCCGAGCAGGTGGTCGAGATCGCCCTCGACGGGGTGCAGACGTCCAGCCGCTACCCCGGCGGGATGGCGCTGCGCTTCGCTCGCGTGCTGCGATACCGCGACGACAAGGGCCCCGCCGAGGCCGACACCATCGATACCGTGCGCACCCTGTACGGGAGCTGAACGAATGGCGGCGTTTCCGCCAACCGACAGTGCCCTCGGTGAAAGGATCGAAAGATGTCTGCACCCGCCGAGTCGTCGGCCCGTCAGGAAGAAACCGACGGCGACATCACCTTCATCCGCACCCAAGCCGACCTGCCGCCGGTGGCGATCATCGACCGGTCACCGATCACCACCAAGCACAAGGTCGTCTTCGCGGTCATTGCGCTGCTGGGGGCGATCGCCTGGGCGGTGATCGCCTTCTTCCGCGGTGAGACGGTCAGCGCCGTCTGGTTCGTGATTGCCGCGGTCTGCACCTACGTCATCGGATACCGGTTCTACGCCCGCCTCATCGAGATGAAGATCGTCACGCCCCGTGACGACGATGCCACCCCGGCAGAGGTGTTCGAGAACGGCACCGACTACATGCCCACCGACCGGCGCGTGCTGTTCGGCCATCACTTCGCCGCGATCGCGGGCGCCGGCCCTCTGGTCGGTCCGGTGCTCGCCATGCAGATGGGCTACCTGCCCGGCACCATCTGGATCATCGTCGGCGCGGTGTTCGCCGGCTGCGTGCAGGACTACCTGGTCCTGTCCATCTCGGTCCGCCGACGCGGCCGCTCTCTCGGCCAGATGGCGCGCGATGAACTGGGCACGGTCGGTGGTGTCGCTGCGATCGTCGGCGTGCTGGTGATCATGGTGATCCTGCTTGCGGTGCTCGCCCTCGTCGTCGTCAATGCCCTCGCCGAAAGCCCGTGGGGCGTGTTCTCCATCTCGATGACCATCCCGATCGCCATCTTCATGGGTCTCTACCTTCGATTCCTACGACCGGGCCGGGTTTCGGAGGTCTCGCTGATCGGTGTCGCACTGTTGCTACTGGCCGTGGTGGCCGGCGGCTGGGTCGCCGAAACCTCATGGGGTGCAGACTGGTTCACCCTCTCCAAGGTGGCGCTGTCGTGGTGCATCATCATCTACGGCTTGGCCGCCTCGGTGCTGCCGGTCTGGCTGTTGCTCGCCCCGCGCGACTACCTGTCGACGTTCATGAAGGTCGGCACCATCATCCTGCTGGCCATCGGCATCCTGATCGCCCGCCCCATCATGGAGGCGCCCGCGATCTCGACGTTCGCCTCCAGCGGCACCGGGCCGGTCTTCGCGGGCGCGCTGTTCCCGTTCCTGTTCATCACGATCGCCTGCGGCGCCCTGTCCGGCTTCCACTCCCTGATCTCCTCGGGCACCACGCCCAAGCTCCTGGAGAAGGAGAGCCAGATGCGGCTGATCGGCTACGGCGGCATGCTCACCGAGTCGTTCGTCGCCATCATGGCGCTGATCACGGCGGCCATCCTCAACCAGCACCTGTACTTCGCCATCAACGCGCCCACCGCGCAGACCGGCACCACCGCGCAGACCGCGGCCGACTACGTCAACGGCCTCGGACTGTCGGGATCCCCCATCACCGCTGACCAGATCACCGCCGCGGCGGACGGCGTCGGCGAGGACACGATCGTGTCGCGCACCGGCGGCGCCCCCACTCTGGCGTTCGGCATGTCCGAGGTGTTGCACCGAGTCTTCGGCGGTGAGGGCCTCAGGGCGTTCTGGTACCACTTCGCGATCATGTTCGAGGCGCTGTTCATCCTCACCGCCGTCGACGCCGGCACCC
>JAOPWT010000193.1 GCA_025965555.1 Mycobacterium sp. | reverse complement strand
ATCAACATCATCGACACCCCCGGCCACGCCGACTTCGGCGGCGAGGTCGAGCGCGGGCTGTCGATGGTCGACGGCGTCGCGCTGCTCGTCGACGCGTCGGAGGGCCCGCTGCCCCAGACCCGCTTCGTGCTGCGCAAGGCGCTGACCGCGCACCTGCCGGTGATCGTGTGCGTGAACAAGACCGACCGCCCCGACGCCCGCATCGCCGAGGTGGTCTCCGAGAGCCACGACCTGTTGCTCGACGTCGCGTCCGACCTCGACGACGAGGCGCAGAAGGCCGCCGAGGATGCGCTCGGACTGCCCACGCTGTACGCGTCGGGCCGGGCGGGCATCGCCAGTACCACCGAACCGGCCAACGGCGAGAACCCAGACGGCGAGAACCTGGACCCGCTGTTCGACGTGCTGCTCGAGCACATCCCACCGCCGCAGGGTGACCCCGACGCCCCGCTGCAGGCGTTGGTGACCAACCTCGACGCGTCGGCCTTCCTCGGCAGGCTCGCGCTGGTCCGCATCTACAAGGGCCGGCTGCGCAAGGGCCAGCAAGTCGCCTGGATGCGGGAGGTGGATGGCCACCCGGTCATCACCAACGCGAAGATCACCGAACTTCTCGTCACCGAAGGCGTGGAGCGGACCGCCACCGACGAAGCCGTCGCCGGAGACATCGTCGCCGTCGCAGGCATGCCAGAGATCATGATCGGTGACACGCTGGCCGACCCGGACCACGCCCACGCGCTGCCGCGGATCCACGTCGACGAGCCCGCGATCTCGGTGACGATCGGCACCAACACCTCGCCGCTGGCCGGCAAGGTGTCCGGCCACAAGCTGACCGCCCGGATGGTCAAGAACCGACTCGACAGCGAACTCGTCGGCAACGTCTCGATCAAGGTCGTCGACATCGACCGGCCCGACGCCTGGGAGGTGCAGGGCCGTGGTGAGCTGGCGCTGGCCGTCCTCGTCGAGCAGATGCGCCGCGAGGGCTTCGAGCTGACCGTCGGCAAGCCCCAGGTGGTCACCCGGACCGTCGACGGCAAACTGCACGAGCCCTACGAAGCGATGACCATCGACTGTCCCGACGAATTCGTCGGCGCCATCACGCAGCTGATGGCCGCCCGCAAGGGCCGCATGGAAGAGATGACCAACCACGCCGCCGGCTGGGTGCGCATGGACTTCATCGTTCCCAGCCGCGGCCTGATCGGCTTCCGCACCGACTTCCTCACCATGACGCGCGGCACCGGCATTGCGAACGCGGTGTTCGACGGTTACCGGCCGTGGGCGGGCGAGATTCGCGCCAGGCACACCGGGTCGCTGGTGTCGGACCGCACCGGTTCGGTCACGCCGTTCGCGATGACCCAGCTCGCGGATCGCGGCCAGTTCTTCGTCGAGCCGGGCGATGACACCTACGAGGGCCAGGTCGTCGGGATCAACCCCCGCGCCGAGGATCTCGACGTCAACGTGACCCGCGAGAAGAAGCTGACCAACATGCGGTCCTCGACCGCCGACGTCTTCGAGACGCTCGCACGGCCGATGGAACTCGACCTGGAACAGGCCATGGAGTTCTGCGCGGGCGACGAGTGCGTCGAGGTCACGCCGGAGATCGTGCGCGTCCGCAAGGTCGAGTTGGTGGCCAGCCTGAGGGCGCGCGCGAAGGCTCGCGCGAAGACCCGCGGCTGACGCCGGCCGTCGCCGATCGCGAGCCGCGCTCCGGCGTGCCGTTAGCCTGAAGGGCGTGCCGACGACTCTGCGACGACTCAGCTATGTCGCCGGCGCCTTGACCTCGACGTTGCTGCTGATGACGTCGTGCACGGTCAGCCCGCCGCCTGCGCCGCAAAGCACCGAGACGGCGGAGAGCACCCCGCCGCCACCGCTCAAGGCGACGCAGATCATCATGGCGATCGACTCCATCGGGCCGGGGTTCAACCCGCATCTGCTGTCTGACCAGTCGCCGGTGAACGCCGCCATCTCGTCGCTGGTGCTGCCGAGTTCGTTTCGACCGATACCGGATCCGGACTCGCCGACGGGCTCGCGCTGGGAACTCGACCCGACCATGTTGGAGTCGGCGGAGGTGACGAGTGAGAACCCGTTCACCGTCACCTACAAGATCCGGCCGGAAGCACAGTGGACGGACAACGCACCGATCGCCGCCGACGACTACTGGTACCTGTGGCGTCAGATGGTCAGTGCGCCTGGCGTCGTCGACCCCGCGGGATACGACCTCATCACCGGGGTGCAATCCCTCGAGGGCGGCAAGACCGCGGTCGTGACGTTCTCGCAGCCCTACCCGGCGTGGCGTGAGCTGTTCAACGACATCCTGCCCGCGCACATCGTCAAGGACGTGCCTGGCGGATTCTCCGCGGGCCTCCTGCGGGCGCTCCCCGTGACCGGCGGCCAGTTCCGCGTCGACAGCATCGATCCGCAGCGCGACGAGATCCTGCTGGCGCGCAACGACCGGTACTGGGCGCAGCCGGCCAAACCGGACCAGATCCTCTTTCGGCGCGGCGGTGCACCCGCGGTGCTCGCCGACTCGATCCGCAACGGCGACACGCAGGTCGCCCAGGTGCACGGCGGCCAGGCGGCCTTCATCCAGCTGGGTGCGATCCCGGACGTCCGCACCGCACGGATCGTCACCCCGCGGGTCATGCAGGTGACGTTGCGCGCTCAGCAGCCCAACCTTCAGGACTCCCAGGTACGCAAGGCGATCTTCGGCCTGCTCGACGTCGATCTGCTCGCCGCGGTCGGTGCAGGCAGCGACAACACGGTCACCCTCGCGCAGGCGCAGGTGCGGTCGCCGTCGGATCCGGGTTACGTGCCCACCGCGCCGCCTGCCCTGTCCCGGGCGGCGGCGTTGGATCTGCTGAAGGCCAGCGACTACACCGTCGAGCAGGAGGTGTCGTCGACCGGTCCGATGCCGCCCCCGACGGCGGGTTCGCCACCGCCGACCAGGGGTCGCATCAGCAAGGACGGGGAGCAGCTGAAGTTCGCGATCGGCGTCGCCGCCAACGATCCGACCTCGGTGGCGGTGGCCAACACTGCCGCCGACCAACTGCGCAGCGTCGGCATCGCGGCGTCCGTGCTGGCGCTGGACCCACCGACCCTGTACGGGGATGCCCTTGCGCAGAACCGCGTCGACGCGATCGTCGGCTGGCATCAGGCCGGAGGTGACCTCGCGACAGCGCTCGCGTCGCGCTTCGGTTGCCCGGCCCTCGAGGCGACCGCCGTGTCCACCGCGCCGTCCAGCGGAGCTCCGAGGTCGGGTCCGTCGGCGTCATCCACCACGACGACGACCACATCGCCCTCGACGTCTAGTGCCACCCCCACTGCGACGACGCCCCCGTCGCCGCCGCCACCCGCGGGACCCGACCAGCTCGTTCAGGCCCCCAGTAACCTGACGGGTATCTGCGACCGCAGCATCCAACCGAACATCGACGCCGCGCTCGACGGCAGTCAGTCCATCGGCGACGTGCTCAGGGCCGTCGAACCCCGATTGTGGAACATGTCCACCGTTCTGCCGATCCTTCAGGACACCACCATTGTCGCCGCCGCGCCCAACGTGCAGAACGTGAGCCTGTCGGGCGCCGTGCCCGTCGGCATCGTTGGTGACGCAGGCAAGTGGGTGAAGGGTCCCCAGTAGAGCGTCAGCTCTTGGCTGGATTGCGTTCGCGCAGCACGCGAATGCCGTGTGACGTGAACGCCGCTGCGGCGAAGACCAGTAACAGCCATAGGGGCGGCCGGGCGAGCTCCCAGACGAACAGCGCGGCGAAGGCGGGCGCGCGCTGCGTGATGGCCAGGACGCCTGCGGCGCACGCCAGCGACATCGCGGCGACCTGGATGTGGGTGCCTGCCAGCTGATTGAGGAGCAGCGTCGCGATCGAGCCCGCGGCGGCACCGGTGGCCAGTGCGGGCGTGATCATGCCACCCACCGCACCGGTGCGCAGGAACAGCGCGGTCAGCAACGGCTTGAGGAAGAACATCACCACCGCGCCGCCCAGCGTCAGGCCGGCGTCGACGCTGACCGTCAGGATGCTGCGACCGTTGCCAGGCAACGCCGGCCACCAGATCGAGCACACTCCGGTGACCAGGCCCGCGACGGCGATCGCCGGGATCAGCAGCCAGGATCTGATCTGAGGCTTCGGGTGAGCCAGCGCCATCAGCTTGTCGAAGGCGAACCCCACGGCCACCGCCAATGGCGCGATCGCACACGCGAGGAACACGAACAGGTACGACAGGCGCGGATCGGGCCACACCAAGGACTGCTCGAGGTGCGTGACGGGCGACGACACCGCGACCGCCAGGCTGGAGGTGATCAGCGCCGTCCCGACGGCCCGGGGATGCCAGCTCCCGAGCACGATGCGGACCGCGAACAGCGCGCCGCCGAGCGGGACGCTGTACACGGCGCCGAGCCCCGCACCCGCCGCGCAGGCGAGAAGGATCTCGCGGTCCCGCGGGGTCAGCGACCATCGCGACGTGCCGAAGTCACCCAGTGCGGCGGCCAGCGCACGCGGCGCGCCCTCCCTGCCCAGTGACGCACCCGAGCCGACGAGAAGCACCTGCAGCCCGGCATCGATCGACATCCGCCACCGCGGGATGGGCCGGTGCTCGGCGATCAGGGCCGTCAGGCTGGGGACGTCGCCGCGGTGCCGAAGCAGCCACCATCCGAAACCGGCCAGAGCGCCGCCGATCATCGGCCCGACGGCCCGCCGGACCGGACTGCTGTGGCCGACTCCCGTCAGCAGCGTGCCGAACGAATAGTTGTAGACGAGATGCTCGACCCAGTGCAGCAGAAGGGTGGTCGCCGCACCGGCGACGCCTGCGAGCAGTCCGATGACCACGACGGCACACCCGTACTCAACGGTGCGCCGCGTCACCGGGTGAATCTATCTTGTGCCAATGGAGAACCCACGGATTTTGTTCGTCCACGCCCACCCCGACGACGAAACGCTGACCACCGGCGCCACCATCGCCCACTACGTGGCGCGGGGTGCCCGCGTGCAGGTGGTCACGTGCACCCTCGGGGAGGAAGGTGAGGTCATCGGCGAGCAGCTCGCTCAGCTGGCCGTTGACGGCGCCGATCAGCTCGGCGGCTACCGCATCGGCGAATTGTCCTCGGCGCTGGCGGAATTGGGCGTGGATGGGCCGCGCTTCCTCGGTGGCGCCGGCCGGTGGCGCGACTCGGGCATGGTGGGCACGCCACCGCGGCGTCGGCAGAGGTTCGTCGACGCCGACCCCAGGGACACGGTGGGTGCGCTCGTCACGGTCATCCGCGACCTGCGACCCCACGTCGTCGTCACCTACGACCCCAACGGCGGCTATGGCCACCCCGATCACATTCACGCCAACGAGGTGACGACCGCAGCGGTGGCCGCATCGGCCGGGCCAGACCATCCCGGTGAGCCATGGAAGGTGCCCAAGTTCTATTGGACGGTCACGGCGCGCAGTGCGGTCGACGTCAGCATGCGAGAACTGGGAGAGATGGACCTGCCCGCCGACTGGACCCTTGCTCCCGCCGACGAGTTCCGATTCGCCTATGCCGATGCCGACATCGATGCGGTCATCGACGCGCCCGACAGTCGTGATGCAAAGGTCGCCGCCCTCCGTTCGCACGCGACGCAGGTCATCGTGGATGCCGAGGGCCGCGCCTGTGCGCTGTCCAACCTGATCGCGCTGCCGATAGCGGCCAGTGAACACTTCGTGCTCGCCGAGGGGGCCGCCGGAGCGCGGGACGGTCGCGGTTGGGAGACCGACCTGCTCGCCGGGGTGAACCTGGGATAGCAACGGCGACAGGGGGTACGCTGCGATCAATCAGCGGCACCGAGGAAGGGATGGCGATGGACCCGGACCTGGATCCCAACCTGCAACATTGGCAGGACCGCTTGGATAGTTTGCAGTGGGTCATCGGCGGGATGGTCGGACTGATCGACAGCGTTCCCACCTGACCGCTCGGTTCCCGGGCTCGCTGCGATTGGTCGTACTGGCCGTCCTCACTCTCGACGGCGTTCTTTCGGCGATCGCTGGTGCCTTTCTTCTTCCGCTCTACGTTGGAGCGATTCACCTACCCGTCAGCGGGTTGATCAGCGGCCTGGTCAACGCTGCGCTCGTCTGGGCGGCGCTGCAGTGGGCGCCGACGCCACGGCTGGCCGCCCTGCCGTTGTGGGCGTGGCTGGTGACCGCCCTCGGCTTGACCCTCGGGGGGCCTGGCGGTGACATCGTTCTCAGCGGTGCGGGCATCATGCAGTTCGCGCCGGTGGTGTTCGTCGTGCTCGGCGGCGCGCCTCCGGCCTACGTGTTGTGGCGGCTGACGTCGAAGCTCGGCGCCTAGTTGGTGTAGCCGCAGTCCCCGACGGCGATGAACTTACGCGGCAGTCACTGGCCCGGTTGGGACATGGCGCGCGCCCGTGTCGGAGTACTGGGACTACTGTGACCTCTATGCCAGGCGCACAGGTTTCAGATGGTGAGACGCGCGGATGATTCTCGACGACCGCGGGGTTACAGGGGAGTGGCTCTGAACCCCCAGCGCGGCGCCGATCTGCCCAGCCCCGTTGTCCCATCGAAGTCTGCACCGCTGGGCCCGAGCGCGCCGCCGAGTCCCGCGGCGCTGCGGCGCGTGCTGCGGCGCGCGCGTGATGGCGTAGCGCTCAACGTCGAGGAAGCCGCCATCGCGATGACGGCGCGCGGTGCCGATCTCGAGGATCTGACAGCCAGCGCGGGCAGGGTGCGCGATGCGGGCCTCGAGGCCGCCGGGCGTCGCGGTGCGACGGGCAAACTGCCCGTCAGCTACTCGCGCAAGGTCTTCATTCCGGTCACCCACCTGTGCCGCGACACGTGCCACTACTGCACCTTCGTCACGGTCCCCGGTCGGTTGCGAGCAGCCGGCAAGGGCATGTACATGGAGCCCGATGAGATTCTCGACGTCGCCCGCCGTGGCGCCGAGTTGGGCTGCAAAGAAGCACTTTTCACTCTCGGTGACCGGCCTGAGGCGCGATGGGACGAGGCCCGCCAGTGGCTCGACGAACGCGGTTATGACTCGACGCTGGACTACGTCCGCGCGATGGCGATCCGGGTGCTCGAGGAAACGGGCCTGCTGCCACATCTGAACCCCGGCGTCATGAGCTGGTCGGAGCTGTCCCGGCTCAAGCCCGTCGCGCCGTCGATGGGCATGATGCTCGAGACCACGTCGCGACGGTTGTACGAGACCAAGGGGCTGGCTCACTACGGCAGCCCCGACAAGGATCCCGCGGTGCGGCTGCGCACGCTGGACGACGCGGGCCGACTGTCGGTGCCATTCACCACCGGTCTTCTGGTCGGCATCGGCGAGGACCTCACCGAACGTGCCGAGACGATGCACGCGATTCGTCGCTCCCACAAGGAGTTCGGGCACGTGCAGGAAGTCATCGTGCAGAACTTCCGGGCCAAGGACCACACCGCGATGGCGAGCGTGCCCGACGCCGGCATCGACGACTTCCTGGCGACCATTGCCGTCGCCCGGCTGGTACTCGGTCCGAAGATGCGCATCCAGGCGCCGCCGAACCTGGTGTCGCGTGAAGAATGCCTGGCGCTGATCGCCGCCGGTGTCGACGACTGGGGCGGCGTGTCCCCGTTGACCCCCGATCACGTCAACCCCGAGCGGCCGTGGCCCGCGTTGGACGAACTCGCCGCCGTCACCGCCGAGGCGGGCTATGACCTGGTGCAGCGCCTGACCGCTCAGCCGCAGTACGTGCAGGCTGGCGCAGCGTGGATCGATCCCCGCGTGCAGGGCCACGTCGCCGCACTGGCCGATCCCGACACCGGTTTCGCTCGTGAGGTGAACCCGGTGGGGCGGCCGTGGCAGGAGCCCGACGAGGCGACCGAGTCGCTGGGGCGTACCGATCTGCACACGGCAATCGATTCGCAAGGCAGGCTGACCGAGACGCGCAGCGACCTCGGCAGCGCGTTCGGCGACTGGGAGTCCATTCGGGAGAAGGTTCACGAGCTCGCCGCCCGTGCGCCCGAGCGCGTCGACACCGACGTGCTCGCGGCGCTGCGCTCGGCGGAGCGCAACCCGGCGGGCTGCAGCGACGACGAGTACCACGCACTGGCCACCGCGGACGGACCCGCGTTGGATGCGGTTGCCGCCCTTGCTGATTCGCTGCGCCGCGACGTGGTCGGCGACGACGTGACGTTCGTGGTGAACCGCAACATCAACTTCACGAACATCTGCTACACCGGCTGTCGGTTCTGTGCGTTCGCTCAGCGCAAGGGTGATGCCGACGCGTTCTCGCTGTCCACCGACGACGTTGCCGACCGGGCGTGGGAAGCGCACGTAGCCGGGGCCACCGAGGTGTGCATGCAGGGTGGCATCGACCCCGAGCTGCCGGTCACCGGCTATGCCGATCTGGTGCGCGCGGTGAAGGCGCGGGTGCCGTCGATGCACGTGCACGCATTCTCGCCGATGGAGATCTCCAACGGCGTCACCAAGAGCGGGACGTCGATCAGGGAGTGGTTGACGAGTCTGCGGGAGGCCGGACTCGGCTCCATCCCCGGCACGGCCGCCGAAATCCTCGACGACGAGGTCCGCTGGGTGCTCACCAAGGGCAAGCTGCCGACCTCGGCGTGGATCGAAGTCGTCACCACCGCACACGAAGTCGGTCTGCGCTCCAGTTCGACGATGATGTACGGCCATGTCGACACGCCCCGGCACTGGGTCGGGCACCTCAACGTGCTGCGCGACATCCAGGACCGCACCGGCGGCTTCACCGAGTTCGTGCCGCTGCCGTTCGTGCACCAGTCCAGCCCGCTGTACCTGGCAGGTGGCGCGCGGCCGGGTCCGACGCACCGCGACAACCGCGCGGTCCATGCGTTGGCCCGAATCATGTTGCACGGCAGGATCGATCACATCCAGACCAGCTGGGTCAAGCTCGGTGTGGAGCGCACCCAGGTGATGCTGCGCGGTGGTGCCAACGATCTGGGCGGCACGCTGATGGAGGAGACCATCTCCCGGATGGCGGGCTCGGAGAATGGCTCGGCCAAGTCCGTCGAGGAGCTGGTGGCGATCGCCGCGGGCATCGGCCGCCCGGCGCGCCAGCGCACCACGACGTACGCGCCCCTCGCCGCCTGACGGCAGCACGCGCACGCTCGCGGCGACCAATTTGCGCGACTCGTGAACCGGCTTCCAGGTTCGGCACGTATACAGAGGACGGCCCACCGCCGTATCCGCCGAGCCCAAGGAGCGCACCGTTGACCACGATCTGGGGACTGCCTGCCCATGCGCTGCTGGTCCATGCCGTCGTCGTACTCGCGCCGCTGACCGCCGTCCTGGAAATCCTCTGTGGGTTCTGGCCCGCGGCGCGCCGCAACCTGGTGTGGTTGGTGCTCGCTCTGGCGGGTGTGACGACGATTCTGACGCCGATCACCACTGATGCCGGCGAGTGGCTGAAGGATCAGCGGCGCAGCGTCAGTCCGATCCTTCAGGAGCACGCCGAACGCGGCGACTGGATGATCTACTTCTCCGCCGCACTTCTCGTAGTGGCCCTGGCGCTGGCGGCCCTGCACGTTCTCGAGGGACGCAGCGACGCGCCCAAGAAGGTGGCGACGGTCATGGTGGCGATCGTCGCACTCGTCGTCGGGGTGTCCTCGATCGTGATCGTCGCCGGGATTGGGCATTCGGGCGCGCAGTCGGTCTGGGGCGGCTGACAGCGCGCCATCTCGGCCAGGGCGTGCTACTCAGAAGTGTGACTTCGCCTCAGACGCATACCACCGACGGACGTCCGCGCGCCCGTGGACTTGCCATCCCGCTGACCGGTCGACCCGGTCCGCTCAACGCGATCACCGACGTTCCCGGGGTCGAAGTCGGAGAGGTCACCCTAATCGACGGGGACGGCCCGCTGGTGGTCGGCAGCGGCCCGGTGCGCACCGGTGTCACCGCGATCCTGCCCCGCGGGCGCGACGGTCTGGGGCGGCCTTGCGCCGCGGGCTGGTACTCCCTCAACGGCAACGGCGAGATGACTGGCACCACGTGGATCGAAGAGGCTGGAGCCTTCAATCTGCCTGTCGTGCTGTCGAATACGCACGCGGTTGGCGCCTGTCACACCGGTGTCGTGAGTTGGGTCAACCGGGTTCGGCCGCAGCTCGCGCGGCGGTGGTTGCTGCCGGTGTGCGGCGAGACGTGGGACGGCTATCTGAATGACATCAACGGCGGTCACGTGCGGCCGGAACACGTCGAGGCCGCACTCGATGCCGCGGCGTCGGGCCCGGTGGCGGAGGGTTCGGTCGGTGGCGGCACGGGGATGAACTGCTACGAGTTCAAGGGCGGGAACGGTACTGCGTCGCGGGTGGTGGACTACGGCGCTCACACCTTCACCGTCGCCGCGTTCGTGCAGGCGAACTTCGGCTCCCGCCACGAACTGACGGTTGCTGGCCGACACCTCGGTCCGCGGCTCGCCGACGACAATCCGATGGATTCCGATTGGTTTGCCGCAGACCTCGGAGCCCGTCCGCCGTCTGGTGCGGGCTCGGTGATCGCCATCATCGCGACCGACGCGCCACTTCTGCCAGGGCAGTGCAAGGCGCTGGCCCGCCGGGTGCCGCTCGGGCTGGCCAGGACGGGGACGGCGGGCAGTCACTTCTCGGGTGACATCTTTCTGGCGTTCTCGACGGCGGATGCCGACGGTCTGCAGAGCGGATTCCCGCTCGAGCCGCCTGCGGATGACGAGTTCGGCACCATGTCCTTCATCCCGTGGGGGCGGATGGACGACTTCTACGCGGCCGTCGTCCAGTCGGTCGAAGAAGCGGTGCTCAACGCGCTGGTGGTCAACGACGACATGGTCGGACGGGACGGCCACCGCTCGCCCCGGTTGCCGATCGCCGCCTTGACGTCATTTCCCGAGCCCGCCGCCGACGAATGCCGACGGTAATTCGGAATAAAATCGGACTACGGTCCGTTTGGCTATGCTGAGGTGCCGGGAAGGCCGGCCCCAAGCCAAGGAGACGCACACATGGCAACATCAGTAGCGAGCGACCTGAGCACCGGAACCTGGGCCATCGACCCCGTCCACTCGTCGATCAGTTTTTCGGTGCGCCACCTGATGGTCAGCAAGGTGCGCGGCACCTTCGGGGCGTTCAGCGGCGCGATCGTCGTCGCCGAGGACGGCAGCCCTTCGGTATCCGCCGAGATCGCCGTCGACTCGCTCAACTCGGGTAATGAGCAGCGCGACGCGCACCTGAAGTCCGCCGACTTCTTCGACGCGGAGAAGTATCCCACCGCGTCCTTCGTCTCGACCGGTGTGAAGGCCGACGGTGACGCCTACGTTCTCGACGGCGAGTTCACCCTCAAGGGCATCACCAAGCCCATCGAGCTCAACCTCGAGTTCAACGGCGTGAACCCCGGCATGGGTCACGGCGAGGTCGCAGGCTTCGAGGCGTCGGTCGTGTTGAACCGCAAGGACTTCGGCATCGAGATCGACATGCCGCTGGAGACCGGCGGCACCGTCGTTGGAGACAAGGTGACCGTCACCCTCGACATCGAGGCGCTCAAGCAGGCGTAGCCCTTCGAACGTGCGGCCACGGCGACTTTTCGACCAGATTGTCGCCGTGGCTGCACGTTCGGCGTCAGGACGCCTAGAGCTGCGCGGCGAGTTCGGTGCCCTGACGGATCGCGCGCTTGGCGTCGATCTCCGCGGCGATGTCCGCTCCGCCGATGACGTACGGCTCAATCCCGTTGCGGCGCAACCCGTCTTGCAGTTCACGCACCGACTCCTGGCCCGCGCAAATGATGACGTTGTCGACGGCGAGCACGCGGGGGTTAGAGCGATCAGAACCGAAGCTGATGTGCAGGCCATCGTCGTCGATGCGTTCGTAGTTCACACCCGAGAGCTGCTCCACGCCCTTGGCCTTCAGCGACGCCCGGTGCACCCAGCCCGTCGTCTTGCCAAGACCGCGGCCCTGTGGCCCCTTGGTCCGTTGCAGCAGGTACACCTCCCGCACCGGCGGCAACGGGATGGGTGTCGTGAGGCCGCCGCGCGTGTGCGGGGCCTCGGGTGGATCCAAGGCACCCCACTCGGCCTTCCACTCCTTGAGGTTCAGCGTCGGCGATTGGTCGGTGACGAGGAACTCGCTGACGTCGAACCCGATGCCACCCGCACCCACCACCGCGACGCGCTTGCCGATCGACCTGCCAAGGATCGCCTCGGCGTACGACAGCACCATCGGGTGGTCGATGCCCGGGATGTCGGGTATCCGCGGCACGACGCCGGTGGCGAGGACGACGTCGTCGAATCCGGAGAGTTCCGGCACGCCCGCGCGGGCGTTCAGTCGCACGTCTACGCCGTGCTTCTCGAGCATCCGGGTGTAGTAGCGAATGGTCTCGCTGAACTCTTCCTTGCCGGGAATCCTTCTGGCCAAGTCGAATTGGCCGCCGATTGCACCGCCTGCCTCGAACAGCGTGACGGCGTGGCCACGTTGGGCCGCCGTCACCGCTGCGGAGAGGCCGGCCGGTCCGGCACCGACGACGGCCACCCGTCTGGTCCTTCGCGTCGGTCCGAGTATCAGCTTCGTCTCGCGACCCGCCCGCGGATTCAGCAGACACGACACGGTCTCGTGGACGAATGCGTGATCCAGGCAGGCCTGGTTGCACGCGATGCACGTGTTGATCTCGTCGGCGGCATCGGCGGCCGCCTTGCGCACCCAGTCGGGATCGCTCAGCAGCGGTCGTGCCATCGACACCAACTGCACCGGCCCGTCGGCGAGGATCTGCTCCGCGATCTGAGGCATGTTGATCCGGTTGGACGCTACGACGGGTATCTGCAGGTGCTCGGCTATCGCATTGCTGATGTCGACGAACGCACTGTTGGGCACCGACGTCACGATGGTGGGCACCCTGGCTTCGTGCCAGCCGATGCCGGTGTTGATGATGGTGGCCCCGGCTGCCTCGACTTCGGTTGCGAGCGCGACCATCTCGTCCCAACTCTGGCCATCGTCGACGTAGTCGGCCATCGACATGCGATAACAGATGATGAAGTCGCGTCCCACGGCCTCGCGCGTGCGCCGCACGATCTCGACGGGCATCCGACGACGCTTCTCGGGGGTGCCGCCCCACGCGTCCGTCCGCTTGTTGGTGCGCGGCGCAAGGAACTGGTTGAGCAGGTAGCCTTCGCTGCCCATGATCTCGACGCCGTCGTACCCGGCTTCGCGGGCCAGCAGCGCGCAGCGAACGAAATCGGCGATGGTGCCCTCGACGCCTCGCGATGACAGCTTGCGTGGCCGGAAGGGGTTGATGGGCGCCTTGATCGACGACGCGCTCACCGAAAGTGGATGGTAGGCATAGCGTCCCGCGTGCAGGACCTGCAGTAGGATCTTGCCTCCCTCGTCGTGCACGGCCGACGTGATGTGGCGATGACGCCTGGCGTCCGACGAGGAGACCATCTGCGCGGCGAACGGCAGAAGCCAGCCGGTCCGGTTGGGGGCGTAGCCGCCGGTGATGATGAGACCGACCCCGCCACGGGCCCGCTCGGCGAAGTACGCCGCCAGTCGGTCGGTATCGCGCGCCCGGTCCTCGAGGCCCGTGTGCATCGAACCCATCACCACCCGATTGCGCAGGGTGGTGAATCCAAGGTCCAACGGGGACAACAGGTTCGGATAGGTATGGGTCATCTATTTCCTCCCATGGCGACGAGTACCTCGTCCAGCCATCTCAGCGACCCCTCTTCGGCGAGGATCCCGCCGCGCAACACCAGGTACTGATGCATTGCCGGACCTTCCAGTGCGGATGGGTCGGGAAACTGGCGCTTCTCGAAACCGAGGTAGGTGTCGAGGAGTTGGGCGCGTTCGCCGCGCAGGGCGGCGACCTGGGCGCGCACCGCGTCGGGGTCGCCGTACGCGGCGCCACGAATCTTCACTGCGAGGTCGCGCGTTCGCGAATCGGTCACGGAGCTACCTCTGCCGGTGAGCGGTTCGGCGATCCACCTGGCCAGCTCCGCACGGCCGTCGTCGGTGACGCCGTACACCTTCTTGTCCGGCTTGCCGTGCTGTGCGACGACGTCGACGTGCACCCAGCCGTCGTCCTCCATCGTCCGCAGGGTCCGGTAGATCTGTTGATGAGTCGCGGCCCAGAAGTAGCCAATGGACCGGTCGAACCGGTGGGCGAGCTCGTATCCCGAGCCGGGCTGTTCGCTCAGCGACACCAGAATTGCGTGCGGGAGTGCCACGCCCGGGAGCTTAGGCGGTACCGACGGTCCTATGCAACTAGTTGCAATGGCGCATTCGCGACTC
>JAOPWT010000189.1 GCA_025965555.1 Mycobacterium sp. | reverse complement strand
GATGCGTTCGAGGACGGCGGCTGGATCTGGTTCGACATCACCACCGATACCAAGGTCACGGTGCACAGCGCCGGCTGGTACGCGCCGCAGCCGGCGCCGAGTCGAGCCAGCGTCGCCGTCGGAATCCCCACCTTCAACCGGCCTGCGGACTGCGTGAACGCACTGGCCGCGCTGACGTCGGATCCGTTGGTGGACGAGGTGATCGAGGCCGTGATCGTCTCAGATCAGGGCACCAGGAAGGCATGCGATCATCCCGACTTCGCGGCCGCCGCCACACCGCTGGGCAATCGGTTGACCATCCACAATCAGCCCAACCTCGGGGGCTCCGGCGGCTACAGCCGGGTGATGTACGAGGCGCTGAAGAACACCGACTGCGAACAGATCCTGTTCATGGACGACGACATCCGCATCGAGCCCGACTCCATCCTGCGGGCGCTGGCGCTGAACCGCTTCGCCAAGACGCCCACGCTCATCGGCGGCCAGATGCTCAACCTGCAGGAGCCGAGCCACCTGCACGTCATGGGTGAGGTGGTCGACCGCGACAACTTCATGTGGACGAACGCGCCCAACACCGAGTACGACCATGACTTCTCCAAGTACCCACTGGCCGATGAGAATTCGCGCAGCAAGGAACTGCACCGCCGCATCGACGCGGATTTCAACGGCTGGTGGATGTGCATGATCCCTCGCGCCGTCGCCGAAGAACTCGGCCAACCCCTGCCGCTGTTCATCAAGTGGGACGACTGCGAATACGGCCTGCGCGCGGCCGAGCACGGCTACGGCACCGTCACCATGCCCGGCACCGCGATCTGGCACATGGCGTGGAGCGACAAGGACGACGCCATCGACTGGCAGGCCTACTTCCACCTGCGGAACCGGTTGGTGGTGGCCGCCATGCACTGGGACGGCAAGCTCAACGGGCTGCTCGGCAGCTCGCTCAAGGCGACGTTCAAACATCTTCTCTGCCTTGAGTATTCGACCGTTGCCATTCAGAATCGCGCGATCGCAGACTTCCTGGCCGGCCCCGAGCACATCTTCTCGATCCTCGAGAGTGCGCTGCCCGACGTGCGCAAGATGCGCGAGGCCTATCCCGACGCCGTCGTGCTACCCGGCGCCACGTCGCTGCCGACCCCTTCGGGCAGGCGCAAGGTACACAGGCCGCCGGTGGCGTTGCCCGCCATCGGAATCCGGCTCGCGCGCGGGGTCATTCACCAGCTGCGCAAGGAGGATCCCGGCCATCACGAGCGTCCGCAGCTCAACGTGGCCACCCAGGACGCGCGCTGGTTCCTGCTGTGCAAGGTCGACGGCGTTACCGTCACCACGGCCGACGGGCGCGGTGTCGTCTACCGCCAGCGGGACCGCGCGAAGATGTTCGCGCTCCTGAGAACGTCGCTGCGGCAACACGCTGCGCTCGCGCGAAAGTTCAACAAGATGCGGCGCGTGTACCGCGACGCGTTGCCCGTCCTGACCAGTAAGCAGAAGTGGGAGACCGTGCTGATGCCCACCGCGAAGCCGCCCGCAGAAGTACCGCGGTGACCGACACCCTACGTGGCGAGGACGCGGCACTCGTCGCCGTGCAGTCGACCCTCGCCGGGCGGCCAGGTGTCCTTCCCGGAGCGCGGCTGCTGTCGCACTTCGGTGAGCACAGTGCCGGCTGGGTCGGGGTCTCTCTACTGGGGGCGCTCCTTGCGCCCAAACGGCGGAGGATCTGGCTGACCGCCGGAGTGGGAGCGTTCGTGGCCCATGCCGCTGCCGTCGTCATCAAGCGCGTGGTGAAGCGGGAGCGTCCGCACCACCCGTCGATTGCCGTCAACGTCGCGACGCCGAGCCGGTTGAGTTTCCCTTCGGCCCACGCGACGTCGACCACCGCCGCGTCGATCTTGCTGGGCCGCGCGACGGGACTGCCGCTGCCGGTGCTGTTGGTACCGCCGATGGCGTTGTCCCGCTTGGTGCTCGGAGTGCACTATCCGACCGACGTGCTCACCGGGGTGGCCGTCGGGGCGCTCGTTGCGAAGACGGTCGGCGCCGTTGCCGACCGCGGGCAGACAGGTGGACCCGCATGACCGAGGAAGCTCCGCCCGTGGCGGGCCCGCCAGGCAACGTGGTGACCGGCGTCATCAAGGCGATCCGGCCGCGCCAGTGGGTGAAGAACCTGCTCGTCCTCGCGGCACCGGTGGCGGCGCTGGGCCGTGACGTCCGGTTCGACGCGCACGACATCACCAACGTCCTCATCGCGTTCGTGACGTTCAGCATGGCCGCCTCTTGCATCTACCTGATCAACGATGCCCGCGACGTCGAGGCGGACCGCGCCCACCCGACCAAGCGCAACCGCCCGATCGCCGCCGGGGTGGTGCCCGTCCCCCTGGCCTACGGATTGGCCGTGGTACTCGGCGTGGCGTCGATCGGCCTCGCTTGGTACGTCTCGCCGAATCTCGCGCTGGTGATGGGCATCTACATCGGGGTGCAGCTCGCGTACTGCTTCGGGCTGAAGCACCAGGCCGTGCTCGACATCTGCATCGTGTCCTCGGGTTTCCTCATCCGCGCCATCGCAGGCGGCGTTGCCGCGAACATCCCACTGTCGCAGTGGTTCCTGTTGGTGATGGCGTTCGGATCGCTCTTCATGGCCGCTGGCAAGCGCTACGCGGAGCTACAACTCGCCGAGCGCACCGGGGCCAAGATCCGTAAGTCGCTGGAGAGCTACACCAGCACCTACCTTCGCTTCGTCTGGACGCTGTCGGCCACCGCGGTCGTGCTCTGTTACGGCCTGTGGGCGTTCGAGCGCGACCGCAATGCCGGCGGCTCGCTGTACGCCGTGTCGATGGTCCCGTTCACCATCGCCATCCTGCGCTACGCCGTCGACGTCGACGGCGGCCTCGCCGGTGAGCCCGAGGAGATCGCGCTTCGCGACAGGGTGCTGCAATTGCTCGCGGTGGCGTGGATCGGAAGCGTCTGTGCAGCGGCCTACTTCAGCTGACGGGCCGAACTCTCCCGTCGCGCGCCGGACCCGGGGCGTCTGGTTGGCGCGCTGGCCGGCGTTTCGCTTCGACGCCACCGTGCGGATCAGCCTGTGGCTCAGCGTTCTGGTGATCGGGGTGCTGTTCGCCTGGGGTGCATGGCAGCGCAGGTGGATCGCCGACGACGGTCTGATCGTCCTGCGCACCGTGCGAAACCTGTTGGCGGGTAACGGCCCCGTCTTCAACGCGGGTGAGCGGATCGAGGCCAACACCTCGACGGTATGGACGTACCTGGTCACGCTTGGCGCGTGGATCGGCGGCTCAGTGCAGATCGAATACGTGGTGCTGACCCTGGCGTTGGTGCTCAGTGTCGCGGGCATCGTGTTCGTCATGCTGGGCACCGGCCGCCTGTATGCGCCAGGGCTGCGCGGCAGGCAGGCGCTGCTGCTTCCCGCCGGAGCGCTGGTCTACATCGCCATACCGCCTGCGCGCGACTTCGCCACCTCCGGACTCGAAAACGGTTTGGTGCTGGCCTACGTGGGCCTTCTCTGGTGGATGATGGTGTGCTGGTCGCAGGCGCCACGCGTCAACCCGCCCGCGCCGAACGAGCCCCCCGGCAACGCCACGGGCAGTCTCTTCGAAGGAGCGCTGGCGTTCCTCGCGGGCCTCAGTGTGCTGGTCCGGCCCGAGCTCGCGCTGATCGGCGGACTCGCGCTGGTGATGATGCTCGTCGCGGCGCACGGCTGGGGTCGTCGGCTGCTGATCGTCGTCGCGGGCGGGCTGCTGCCCGTCGTCTATCAGGTGTTCCGGATGGGGTACTACGGGCTCCTGGTCCCCGGCACCGCGATCGCCAAGGACGCGTCGGGTTCGAAGTGGTCTCAGGGCTTCGTCTACCTCACCAACTTCAACCATCCGTATCTGCTGTGGGTGCCGCTGGTCCTCCTCGCGGGCCTCGGCCTGCTGCTGCTCGGGGTGCGGAGCCTGCTGTGGCGCAAGCGTGGGCCTGCCCCCCGTAGCCGGGGGCGCTGGGCGGGCATCGTCCAAAGTCCCACTGCGGTAGTGGTGTTCATGCTCGCCAGCGGTCTGCTGCAGGCGGTCTACTGGATCAGGCAGGGCGGCGACTTCATGCATGGCCGCGTCCTGCTGACGCCGTTGTTCTGCCTGCTCGCACCGATCTCGGTCATCCCCGTGGTGCTCCCGTCCGGCATGCGCGCGGTCCGCGGCCCCGGCTATCTGCTGGCCGGCGCCACCGCGGTGTTCTGGCTGGCGGTCGTCGGCTGGTCGGCATGGGCGGCGAACTCGCCGGGTCTCGGTGCCGATGCGACCCGGGTGACGTACTCCGGCATCGTCGACGAACGCCGCTTCTACGCACAGGCGACGGGCCACGCGCATCCACTGACGGCCGCGGACTACCTCGACTACCCGAGGATGCGTGCCGTCATCACGGCCATCGACAACACCCCGGAAGGCGCACTGCTGCTTCCGTCGGGCAACTACGACCAGTGGGACGTCGTCCCCACGATCCCGCCCCCACCACCTCCGCCTGGCCAACCTCCGCTGACCGAGAAGCAACGCCGCGGACCCCACACCGTGTTCTTCACCAATCTGGGGATGCTCGGCATGAACGTCGGACTCGACGTGCGGGTCATCGACCAGATCGGGCTGGCCAATCCGCTGGCCGCCCACACCGCGCGCCTCGAGGATGCCCGCATCGGGCACGACAAGAACCTGTTCCCGGACTGGGCGGTGGCCGAGGGGCCGTTCCTGCCCAAGCGGCCCTACATTCCGCCGTATCTCGACGAGGACTGGGTGGCGCAGGCCAAGGTCGCGCTGACCTGTCCGGAAACCGAGGCCATGCTCACCTCGGTGCGGGGGCCGCTCGGATTCAAACGGTTCGCCTCGAACGCGTTCAACGCCTGGAAGTTCACCAACTACCGGATCGATCGCGTACCCCTCTATGAGCTGGCACGATGCGGTCTCGAGTCCCCGCCGAAGAAGTCACCGCCGTACACCGGCCTGCCCGCGACGGGGCCGTGACCGATTCCACAGGGATTTGTTCGTCGACGGGTTTCTCTGATTTGGTAACGCTTAGGCCACGTTGAGGCGATACCCAGTCGAGTGATTCAACGCTTGCCATGTGCTGTGCCACGGAAACCGCCGTTCACCGGCGCCGGACATACGAAATTGGATGGTAAGAGCGACCGATGTGGAAGATGTCGCGCCTCGGCGCCGTGCTTGCTGCGCTCGTAGCGCTGCCTGCGATGACGCTGCTGGGTGACGTGTCGGGTGGTACGCCGATGGCGTCCGCCTTCTCCCGTGAAGGTCTGCCCGTCGAATATCTCGACGTCTACTCCGCGGCGATGGGTCGCAACGTCCGCGTCCAGTTCCAGCCGGGAGCCGCAGCGGCGGCGACATTGGAGACGACCGCCGAGGGAACACCTGCCACCCCGGCGTCCGAACCGACCGGGGTGCCGCACATGCCCGCCGCGGCCGCCACGACGCCCAGCAAGGCGGTGTACCTGCTCGACGGTCTGCGAGCCCAGGACGACTTCAACGGCTGGGACATCAACACACCAGCATTCGAGTGGTTCTACCAATCGGGCGTCTCGGTGGTCATGCCCGTCGGCGGCCAGTCCAGCTTCTACACCGACTGGTATTCACCGTCGAGCTTCAATGATCAGACCTATACCTATAAGTGGGAGACGTTCCTGA
>JAOPWT010000162.1 GCA_025965555.1 Mycobacterium sp. | reverse complement strand
GTCTACGAGACGCACGGCGACCTGCTGTTCAGTGCGGCCGAGCAGGTCGTCCGCACCGTCGACCGCGAGCGGGAGAACTTCGCCGCCGCGATCCTCGACGTGTCCCGGGTCGACGACATCGATGACGCTGCACGCGAACTGCTCTCGGGTACCAGCGCGGCGCTGCGTGCCGAGGGCAAGGCGGGCTTTCTCGTCGACCCGGCGGGGATCGTCACCCGCAGCGAGCCGGAGTACGAAGCGGTCCGCTACGCGACCGTGGAGGAGGCGGTCGCGGCCGCTGAGAATGCCCTCAGGGGCGATTGGGCGTGAATCACCCGTGGGTCAGCGGACAGGCAACGTCGACATAGATCGTCGTGGTCGTCGTCGGATCCGGAGTGGGATCAGCGGGATTGTGGATCGACGTCACCGTGCACGTCGTGAGCAATGAGGTGTCGCCGGCCGGGGCACCGTTGACATTGACGGCGTAACCCTGCTGCTGGAGCTGGTTGATCACGGCTGCCGCCGACTCGCCGTCGATGTCCGGATCGGCATTGGCCAGCGAGGCAGCCACGACCGCCGTGGCGCCGCCGACGGCTAAGAGCGATGCGACGAGTCGCGGTACGAGCGACATGTGAACCGGTCCTCTCGGCGATGCGCGAAACGTCTATGTCCCGCCTGTGAGAATGTCCACAGCGTAGCTCTCCGGAGTCGCGGTTCCCGGCTTCTAGGCTGGTACGGCGAGCCGTGTCGGTTCGTCGTGGCCGCGCAGCGTCACCGTGTCACCTAGTGTCCAACGCGCGCTTTCGCTTTCACCCGCGCGCGCGACGGTGTCAGACGAGGCGACGAGGTGCCCGTCGACCATCTTGGACAACTCACACAGCCTGGCCGCCTCGTTGACGGGTTCGCCGATGACCGTGTACTCGAAGCGATCCTTGGCGCCGACGTTGCCCGCCACCACCCGCCCCGCCGCGACTCCGATCCCGGCCTGACACTCCGGCACCTCGACGCGTAGTCGCTCGGCCATCCCGCGGGCGGCGGCCAGCGCCTCTTCCTCGGCGTTCTCGAGTGACACCGGGGCACCGAAGACGGCCAGCACGGCGTCCCCCTCGAACTTGTTGACCAGACCGCGATGCCGGTCCACCTCGTCGACCACGACGGCGAAGAACCGGTTCAACAGGTCGACCACCTCGACCGCGGGTCGGCTCGTCACCAACTGCGTCGATCCGATGATGTCGACGAAGATGACTGCGGCTGTGCGTTCTTCGCCACCCAGCTTCGGGCGTTCCTTCTCGGCGAGGGCGGCCACCTCGCGCCCGACGTGTTGGCCGAAGAGGTCGCGGACCCGCTCGCGCTCGCGCAATCCGGCGACCATCGAGTTGAAGCCACGCTGTAGCTGGCCGAGCTCGGTGCCGTCGAACACCACCAGGTTGGTGTCGAAATCGCCCTGCTCGACGCGGTTCAGCGCCGCGCGCACGACTCGCACCGGCGTCGCGGTCAGCCACGACAGAATCCACATCAGGATGGCGCCGAACACCAACGCGAAAAGCGCGAGAACGACGATTGCGTAGGCGAATTGAGTCGGAGTGAGATTCTCCAGTGTGAGGGCGAAGACGGCGGCCAGCAGGATGCCGAGCACGGGTACGCCGGAGCCCAACGCCCAGACCAGCATGGTGCGGCCCATCACCCCGGCCGCGAACCGGCGCGGGGGAGAGCCAACCTCGAGAGCCTGAGCGGCGACCGGGCGCAATGCGAATTCGGTGAACAGGTAGCAACTCGCCGACACGACGATGCCGGGAAAGCTGATGCCCAGGAGCCACTTCGGGATGAACTGGCTGTCGACAAGTCCGTACATCGTCGTCAGCACGATCGTGCCGAGTCCCCACAGGATCAGCAGCACGCGGGTGAGGCGCCACGGCGCGAAGAACGTGTTGCGCTGATCCTCCTTCGTCGGCGTGCGCTCTTCGATGGCCCACCGCACGTTGTTCATCACCCGATGGGTGGCCCACAAGACGCCCACGACGAGCGCGCCGAAGATGTAGACGGGGACGGCGATGAACGTGATCCACCGGACCTGCGGCTCGAAGACGTTCGGCGTCGGAAACGCGACGGTGACGACGAGCGTCGCTACTGCGATGCCGATCAGATTCGCGACCACCACGGACAGTGTCAGGATGACTTGGATGCGGATTCGGCGTCTGCGCTGGCTCTCGGAGACGCGACCGAGAATCCACGAGCCGTACTCGGGGGTCGCGGGCACCCGGCTGCTCTGGTTGGTCACCGTCTCCAGGACCCGGCCCAGACGCTGTGCCGTGCTCTTCTTCTCCGTCATCGTGGCGTCAGCCTAGTTAACCGGAACCCGCCGTCTATTGTTGTTCGGTGCGCCTCGTCATCGCCCAGTGCACCGTCGACTACGTCGGCCGTCTCACCGCCCACCTGCCCTCCGCCCGGCGGCTTCTGCTGATCAAGTCGGACGGCTCGGTCAGCGTCCATGCCGACGATCGCGCCTACAAGCCGTTGAACTGGATGAGCCCACCGTGCTGGCTCGTCGAGGAAGCCGGCGGCGACAGCCCCGTCTGGGTCGTCGAGAACAAGGCGGGCGAACAGCTGCGCATCACCGTCGAGGACGTCGAGCACGATTCCAGCCATGAACTGGGGGTGGACCCGGGGCTGGTCAAGGATGGCGTGGAGGCACATCTGCAGAAGCTGCTCGCGGAGCACGTCGAACTACTGGGTGTCGGGTACACGTTGGTTCGTCGGGAGTACATGACGGCGATCGGCCCGGTCGACCTGATGTGCCGAGACGAGACGGGGCGCTCGGTGGCCGTCGAGATCAAGCGCCGCGGCGAGATCGATGGCGTCGAGCAGCTCACCCGTTACCTCGATCTGCTCAACAGGGACACCGTGCTGGCTCCGGTGAGCGGCGTCTTCGCTGCTCAGCAGATCAAGCCGCAGGCGCGCACTCTGGCGACAGATCGTGGAATACGTTGTGTGACTTTGGATTACGATCAGATGCGGGGCATGGACAGTGACGAGTTCCGCTTGTTCTGAGGCCGTAGGATGATGGCATGGTCAGGCGCCGCCCTCCACCCCGCAGGCGGTCGTTGCCGCCACTGCCGGAGTCGCGCCGCGTCGAGACCGGGCCCGATGGATACGACTACGACGTCAAGGCGGTCGCCGCCTCGAGGGCGCTCAAGACCTACCGGTGCCCCGGGTGCGATCACGAGATCAAGCCGAGCACAGCGCACGTGGTGGTGTGGCCCGCCGATACCGGGGAGGCCGCGGTCGAGGACCGGCGTCACTGGCACACGTCGTGCTGGAGCAATCGAGCGACCCGCGGGCCGACCAGGACGTGGTCGTAGCGGCAGGTCCTAGCGGCGGGTACTCGTCAGTGTTCTTCGGCGGCGGGCTCGACCAACTCGACCAGCACCCCACCGGAGTCCTTGGGGTGGATGAAGTTGATCCGTGAGTTTGCCGTACCTCGACGAGGCGCGTCGTAGATGAGCCGCACGCCGTCTTCGCGCAGCCGTTGGGACAACGCGTCGAGGTCGCTGACGCGGTAGGCGAACTGCTGCAATCCGGGGCCGCGCTTGTCGATGAACTTCGCGATGGTCGACGTGTCGTCGAGCGGCGACATGAGCTGGACCTGCGTGCTGCCCTTGGGGGCGCCTCGGACCGTCAGCATCGCCTCGCGGATGCCCTGGTCGTCGTTGACCTCTTCGTGCAGGACGATCATTCCGAGGTGATCGTGGTACCACTTGATCGCGACGTCGAGATCGGGCACGGCGATGCCCACGTGGTCGACGGCCGTCACCAGTGCGCTGGCGAGGGCCGGACGTGCACCTACATGCTCCGTGGTCATTTAGTCACGGTAACCTTTACCTGAATGTTTGCGTAAGTGTGATAGGCCACACATTCCCAGGACCAAAGCCTACGGAGGTAGCAAATGACGACGTCGGTGATCGTTGCTGGAGCCCGTACTCCGGTCGGCAAGCTGATGGGTTCGCTGAAGGATTTCTCCGGTAGCGACCTGGGTGCCGTCGCCATCGCCGGCGCGCTGGAGAAGGCCGGGGTGGCGGCCTCGGCGGTCGAATACGTGATCATGGGCCAGGTGCTGACGGCAGGCGCCGGGCAGATGCCCGCCCGCCAGGCGGCGGTGGCCGCAGGCATCGGCTGGGACGTGCCTGCGCTGACCATCAACAAGATGTGCCTGTCCGGTATCGATGCCATCGCGCTGGCCGACCAGTTGATCCGCGCCGGTGAGTTCGACGTCGTCGTCGCCGGCGGCCAGGAGTCGATGACCAAGGCGCCGCACCTGCTGATGGACAGTCGCTCGGGATACAAGTACGGCGACGTGACGGTGCTCGACCACATGGCCTACGACGGCCTGCACGACGTGTTCACCGATCAGCCGATGGGCGCGCTGACCGAGCAGCGCAACGACGTCGACAAGTTCACCCGGGCGCAGCAGGACGAGTTCGCGGCCTCCTCGCACCAGCGCGCCGCCGCGGCGTGGAAGGACGGCGTGTACGCCGACGAGGTCGTGCCGGTGAAGATCCCGCAGCGCAAGGGCGACCCGATCGAATTCAGCGAGGACGAGGGAATCCGCGCCAACACCACCGCCGAGTCGCTGGCCGGCCTGAAGCCCGCCTTCCGCAAGGACGGCACCATCACCGCAGGCTCGGCGTCGCAGATCTCCGACGGTGCCTGCGCCGTCGTGGTGATGAACAAGGCCAAGGCCGAAGAGTTGGGCCTGACCTGGCTGTGCGAGATCGGTGCACACGGCGTCGTCGCCGGGCCCGATTCGACGCTGCAGAGCCAGCCGGCGAACGCCATCAAGAAGGCGATCGCCAAGGAGGGCATCTCCGTCGAGCAGCTCGACGTGATCGAGATCAACGAGGCGTTCTCCGCCGTCGCGCTCGCATCGACCATGGAGTTGGGACTCGACGGGGAGAAGGTCAACGTCGACGGCGGTGCCATCGCGATCGGCCATCCCATCGGCATGTCGGGGGCGCGGATCACCCTGCACGCCGCCCTCGAATTGGCGCGGCGCGGTTCGGGATACGCCGTGGCGGCACTGTGCGGCGCGGGCGGGCAGGGCGACGCGCTGATCCTGCGCCGCCCCTGATCGTTGCGCGCGGGAGCACTCCCGCCTGAAACGACACTGTGTAGTAGCTGCTGCCGTGTTCCGGCACAATGGCGGCTATGACAAGCACCTTTGATGGCCACAAGGCTGCGGGTTGGTTCCGGATCATCGCGTTCGCCGAAGCCGTCAGCTGGGTGGGCTTGCTGGTCGGGATGTACTTCAAGTACCTCGGGACCCCGCGCACCGAAATCGGCGTGAAGATCTTCGGCATGGCGCACGGACTGGTCTTCGTGGCCTTCGTCGTGGCGGCGTTGTTGGTGGGGATCGCGTCCAAGTGGTCGGCGGCAACCTGGTTGCTTGCGTTGCTGGCGAGCATCGTGCCGCTCGGCAGTGTGATCTTCCTCATGTGGGCTGAGCGGACCGGACGCGTCGGCTTCGGTGACGGCGCCATAGCCGCCCCGTCGGTCGCTGAAACGACGTGACAAACTTGTTCGTGTGACACGTCCACGACCTCCCGTCGGGCCAGCGCTGGCCGGTGCGGTTGACCTCTCGGCGCTCAAGCAGCCGCCACCTTCCCGGGACGCCGCCGCGGGCGCTGCCCCCGTCGGTGTAGACATCACCGAGGCGAACCTCGAAGCCGAGGTGCTCGCTCGGTCCAATCAGGTGCCCGTCGTCGTGCTGCTGTGGACACCACGCAGCGAGGCCAGCGCACAACTTGGCGACGTGCTGGCCGCACTCGCCAACGACGACGGTGGCAAGTGGGCGCTCACCACGGTCAACGTGGATACCGCGCCCCGGGTGGCCCAGGTGTTCGGCGTTCAGGCCGTGCCCACCGTGGTCGCGGTCGCCGGCGGTCAGCCGATCTCGAGCTTCGAGGGCGTGCAACCGCCGGATCAGCTTCGGCGCTGGATCGACTCGCTGCTCAGCGCCACCGCAGGAAAGCTCGGCGGGGAAGTGCCCGAGGATGTCGCCGAGGAGGTCGACCCCGAACTCGAGCGGGCCCGGGCACTGTGGGACGAGGCTGAATTCGACGACGCGCTCGCCGCATATCAGGCGATTCTGGACGCGCGACCCAATCACGCCGAGGCCAAGGACGCGCTGCGTCAGATCGCGTTCCTCAAGCGCGCGACCGCCCAACCGGCGGACGCCGTCGCGGTCGCCGACGCCGCACCGGCCGACATCGAGGCTGCCTTCTCCGCCGCCGACGTCGAGGTGACTCAGGACCTCGTCGTGGAGGCGTTCAACCGGCTGATCCGCCTCGTGCAGCGCACTGCAGGTGACGACCGGACCGCGGTTCGCACTCGGCTGGTCGAACTCTTCGAGCTGTTCCCGCAGGACGACCCACGGGTCATCGCGGGCCGGCGCAACCTCGCCAACGCGCTGTATTGAGTCAGGCTGTCACACGGGTTCGAACCACAGCGCGGCCAGCGGTGGCAGCACCATCTCGGCCGACGCGGGACGGCCGTGCCACGGATCCGCCGTCGCTTCGACGGCGCCGAAATTGCCCGCGCCCGCCCCGTTGTAGATCGTGGCGTCGGTGTTCAGCACCTCGCGCCAGGTGCCGGTGTGGGGCAGCCCGAGCCGGTAGGGACTGTGTTCGGATCCGGAGAAGTTGAAGACGCACGCCAGCATCGAACCGTCGTCGCCGAAGCGCATGAAGCTCAACACGTTGTTGGCCGAGTCGTTGGCATCGATCCACGAGTAGCCCTCCGGGCTCGAATCGCGTGAGAACAGTGCGCGTCGGGTCCGGTAGACCCCGTTGATGTCGCTCACCATCCGCTTGATGCCGCCCGAGAAGCCCTGCTCGTCCAGCTGGAACCAGTCCACGCCGCGCTCCTCGGACCACTCGGCGCGCTGACCGAACTCCTGGCCCATGAACAGCAACTGCTTGCCGGGATGCGCCCA
>JAOPWT010000161.1 GCA_025965555.1 Mycobacterium sp. | reverse complement strand
TGCGCTCCTGCCCGCCGGATGTAGTTCCCCGAGTCGCTGCGCTCCTGGCCGCCGGGATCCAGCGGCCCCTAGCCTTCCAGGTCGCCCTCCGTTTCGAGCAGCACCTGCCGGAGACCGTCGAGCGTGGCGGCCTCGGGTTGGGCCCACATGCCACGGCCCGCAGCCTCGAGGAGTCGCTCGGCCATGCCGTGCAGCGCCCACGGGTTGGACTCGTCCATGAACTTGCGGTTCTCCTCGTCGAGGACGTACTCACCCGCGAGCCGTTCGTACATCCAGTCGGCCATCACGCCCGCCGTGGCGTCGTACCCGAAGAGATAGTCGACGGTGGCGGCCATCTCGAACGCCCCCTTGTAGCCGTGCCTGCGCATCGCCGAGATCCAGCGCGGATTCACCACCCGCGCCCGGAACACCCGCGTGGTCTCCTCGGACAGGGTGCGGGTGCGGACCGCCTCCGGTCGGGTGTTGTCGCCGATGTAGGCCGCCGGGTCGTGGCCCGTCAGTGCACGCACGGTCGCGACCATCCCGCCGTGATACTGGAAGTAGTCGTCGGAGTCGGCGATGTCGTGTTCGCGGGTGTCGATGTTCTTGGCTGCGACGGCGATCCGGCGGTACTGCCGGTTCATGTCGTCGGTGGCGGCCGCGCCGTCGAGCCCGCGGCCGTAGGCGAAGCCACCCCATGCGGTGTAGACCTCGGCCAGGTCGGCGTCGTCGCGCCAGTTGCGACTGTCGATCAGTTGCAGCAGGCCCGCCCCGTATGTGCCCGGCTTGGAGCCGAAGATCCGCGTGGTGGACCGACGCTGATCCCCGTGTTCGGCGAGGTCGGCCTGCGCGTGCGCGCGGACGTAGTTCTGCTCGGCGGGTTCGTCGAGCTCGGCGACCAGGCCGACGGCGTCGTCGAGCATCGTCACGACGTGCGGGAAGGCGTCGCGGAAGAACCCCGAGATCCGAACGGTCACGTCGATGCGTGGACGCCCCAGCTCGGCCAGGTCGATGGGCTCCAGGTCGACCACCCGCCGTGACGCGTCGTCCCACACCGGCCGAACACCAAGGAGGGCAAGGACTTCGGCGATGTCGTCACCCGAGGTGCGCATCGCCGAGGTGCCCCAAACGGAGAGCCCCACCGACTGCGGCCATGCGCCATGGTCGCCGTGGTACCGCTCCAATAGCGAATCCGCCAGCGCGACACCGGTTTCCCAGGCCAGCCTCGAGGGCACGGCCTTGGGATCGACCGAGTAGAAGTTGCGTCCGGTAGGTAGCACGTTGACCAAGCCGCGCAACGGCGAGCCCGACGGTCCAGCGGGGATGAAGCCGCCGTCGAGTGCGTGCAGAATCTGCGCGACCTCGCGATCGGTCTCGCGGAGCCGCGGCACCACCTCGGTGGCCGCGAACCGCAGTACGTCCGCCACCGTCGAATCACCCGCGATGCGGTCGACGGCACTTGCGTCCCAACCGGTTTCGGCGAGGGCGGCCACCAGCTCGCGGGCACGGGCCTCGGCGACGTCCACGGCACCCCTGACATCGGTCCCGTCCTCGGCCAGCCCGAGCGCCTGCCGCAGGCCGGGCACCGACCGCTCACCCCCGAAGAGTTGCCTGGCCCGCAGAATGGCCAACACCAGATCGAGCTCGGCGTCGCCGGCGGGCGCCTGACCGAGGATGTGCAACCCGTCGCGGATCTGGACGTCCTTGATCTCGCACAGCCAGCCGTCCACGTGCAACAGCATGTCGTCGAAGGTGTCTTCGTCGGGACGGTCCTCGAGGCCAAGGTCGTGGTCCATCTTCGCCGCCCGCATCAACGTCCAGATCTGCTGACGGATGGCGGGTAGCTTGCCCGGGTCGAGTGCCGCGATGTTGGAGTGCTCGTCGAGCAGCTGCTCGAGTCGGGCGATGTCGCCGTAGCTCTCCGCCCGCGCCATCGGCGGGATGAGGTGGTCGACCAGCACGGCGTGCGCCCGGCGCTTGGCCTGCGTGCCCTCGCCGGGGTCGTTGACGAGGAACGGGTAGATCAGCGGCAGATCCCCCAGCGCGGCGTCGGTGCCGCAGGTCGACGACATGCCAAGCGTCTTGCCAGGCAGCCACTCCAGGTTGCCGTGCTTGCCGAGGTGCACGACCGCATCGGCGCGAAACCCGTTGGAGAACTCCGCGTCGAGCCACCGGTAGGCCGCCAGGTAGTGGTGGCTTGGCGGTAGGTCGGGGTCGTGGTAGATCGCGACCGGGTTCGCACCGAATCCGCGCGGCGGTTGGACCAGGATCACGATGTTGCCGGATTGCATTGCCGCGATCACGATTTCACCGTCGGGGTCTTGGCTGCGGTCCACGAAGAGCTCCCCGGGCGGCGGACCCCAGTGCTCGACGACGGCGTCGGCCAATTCTGCAGGCAGGGTCGCGAACCACGCGCGGTAGTCCCTGGCCGACACTCTGATCGGGTTGCCCGTCAGTTGTTCCTCGGTCAGCCAGTCCGGATCCTGGCCGCCGCGTTCGATGAGCGCGTGAATCAACGCGTCACCGTCCTGCGCATCGACGCCGGGCACCTCACCGATCTGGTAGCCGGCGTCGCGCATCGCAGCGAGCAACCCGACGGCACTGGCGGGCGTGTCGAGGCCGA
Organism: Mycobacterium sp.; assembly: GCA_025965555.1. Lineage (GTDB taxonomy): Bacteria > Actinomycetota > Actinomycetes > Mycobacteriales > Mycobacteriaceae > Mycobacterium. The sequence continues at coordinate 14,186 of JAOPWT010000161.1, read as the reverse complement.
CTGCGTTGCCGATGCGCGCGTGCTTGGTCGGATACGCGGAGAAAACCAGCGCGACCCGCTTGTCCGACGCGGGAATGTGGCGGAGCCTGGCTTGCCGCACCGCGAGACCCGCCACCCGCGCGCAACGCTCGGGGTCGGCCACGTACGAGATCAGGCCCTCGTCGTCGATCTCCTTGAACGAGAACGGAACCGTGATGATCCGGCCGTCGAACTCGGGCACGGCCACCTGGGTCGCCACATCGAGCGGACTCATGCCGTCGTCGTTGTCACTCCACTGGGTGCGCGAACTGGTCAGGCACAGTCCCTGCAGGATCGGAAGGTTCAACGCCGCGAGGTGTGCGACGTTCCACGTGTCGTCCGCACCTCCCGCGGTCACGGTGGCGGGCACGGCCCCGCCCGCCGCCAGCACCGTCGTCACCAGGGCGTCGACCGTGCCGAGCAACTCGAGCAAATCCGACTCGGGCGTGCGCAGCGAGGCGCAGTAGACCGGGACGGGTCGGCCGCCCGCCGCCTCGATGGCCTGGCACAGGGCCTCGACATAGGCGGTGTTGCCCGCCAGTTGCTGTGCGCGATAGAAGAGGACGGCCACGCGCGGGCCGTCCGTGGCGTCGGTGGCCAACGGACGCGGCAACACTCCCCATGGCGGGGTGGACTCCGGGGGCGAGAAGCCGAACCCCGTCATCAACAGCGTGTCGCTCAGAAAGGCGTGCAGCTGTTCGAGGTTCGTGACGCCACCCTGGGCCAGATAGACGTGCGTCTGCAGGGCCACGCCGGCGGGCACCGTCGAGTGGCTCATCAGGTCGGCGTCGGGCGACTGCTCTCCGCTGATGACGACGGTGGGTACGCCCGTGGCGACGACGGCGTCGATGCCCTCCTGCCAACTGCGGTATCCGCCGAGGATGCGCACCACGGCCACGTCGACTCCGTCCAGCAACGTGTCGAGTTCACCGTCGACGAGCCGGGTGGGGTTCACCCACCGGTAGCATGCACCGCTGGCGCGTGCCGTCATCAGGTCGGTGTCCGACGTGGACAGCAGTAGAACGGTGGGCTGGTGCACCCCCCATTCGTACCGCATCGACCTCATCCGAGGTCGGGTCGGTGCGATCGACCGATCAGCGGTCGGAGTCGCCCCAGCGGCCGTACCACGATTGCTGATAGGGGCGACCGAGAACCGCGAGCAGCAAGAGCACCACCGCCGCGAATGCGAAGAGTCCCAACATTGCCGTTCCTCCTGTGTCATCCGGATGCCGTGATGAACGTGGTTGGCAAACGGAGGTTCTCGAGCAACGTAGTACCGCTGGTACCGCCTAGGTGGATTTCGTGTGGGACGGAACACGGCCGCCGCACACGTGACGAAGGTCACTCCGGGAGGCCCCTGGTACTCCACGGACGGACGTCGAGGGCAATTCGAATCGTCGCTAGCCAAAGACTGGCGACGATGCGCGCCCTGTGCGGCAATTACTTCATGCCCAACTCCCCTGTCATCGTGAAACTCGGCGCCAACATCGGCGCGCGCATCGAGGGCGTCCGGCTCGACGGCGACCTGGCGGCGAGCACGGTCGAGGCGATCAACGATGCGCTCCTGACCCACAAGGTCATCTTCTTCCGCGACCAGCACCACCTCGACGACGAGAGCCAGCTGGCCTTCGCCAGGACGCTCGGCACGCCCACCATCGCGCACCCCACGGTGACGTCACGGGGCGCTGATGTGCTGCCGATCGATTCCCGCTACGACAAGGCGAACTCCTGGCACACCGACGTCACGTTCGTCGACCGGATCCCGAAGGCCTCACTACTGCGCGCCATTTCACTGCCCGAGTACGGCGGCACCACGTCATGGGCGTCGACGGAGGCCGCCTACGACCAACTGCCCGCCCCGCTGGCCGCCCTTGCCGAGAACCTGTGGGCGATCCACACCAACGACTACGACTACGTGAAGGACTATGCCGACGACGTCGACCACGGGGACGCCGACACCGTCCGCCAGTACCGCGAGGAGTTCGTCTCCGACCATTACGAGACGGAGCATCCGGTGGTCCGCATCCACCCTGAGACGGGCCGACGGGTGCTGCTGCTCGGCCACTTCGTGAAGAGGTTCGTCGGCCTTGGCACCAACGAGTCGACGGCACTGTTGCAACTGTTTCAGGCGCGGGTCACCAAGCTGGAGAACACCATTCGCTGGAACTGGCTGCCGGGCGACCTGGCCATCTGGGACAACAGGGCCACCCAGCACTACGCCGTCTCCGACTACGACGACCAGTACCGCCGGCTGAGCCGGATCACCCTGGCAGGTGATGTCCCCGTCGACGTGCACGGCACGCCGAGCCGGGTCATCGCCGGTGACGCGTCGCACTACTCGGCCGTCGTGGCGCCGGCCCGCCTGGTCGCCGTACCGTAGGGGGATGGCCCGAACCCGCGATGACGACGCGTGCCCCGGCGCGCTTCAGGTGCATCAGGCGGCAGACGGCGCGCTGGCCAGGGTCCGGCTGCCCGGAGGCATGATCGAGGCACCCCAACTGGAGGCGCTGGCGCTGGCTGCCGCCCGGTTCGGTTCCCCGGCAATGGAACTGACCTCGCGCGGCAACGTACAAATCCGCGGCGTCACCGACTCCGAGGCGTTGGCCGATGCCATCGCGGACGCGGGTCTGCTGCCGTCGGCCAGCCACGAGCGCGTCCGCAACGTCGTCGCGTCGTCGCTGACGGGCCGCAAGGGCGGTAACGCCGACGTCAGGCCATTGGTGCGGAGCCTCGACGCGGCCATTCAGGCCAGCGATCGACTCGCCACCCTGCCCGGCCGGTTCCTATTCGCGGTCGACGACGGCCGCGGCGACGTGTCCGGCCTCGGGGCCGACGTCGGCCTGCACTTCCTCGACGACGACACCGCCGCACTCCTGGTGGCGGGTGTCGACACCGGGGTCCGTACCCAGGACGGCGTATCGACGCTCGTCGACGTGGCGCAGCGATTCACCGAGATCCGCGGAACTGCTTGGCGGACCACCGAACTCACCGACGTCGACCCCCTCCTGGACGGGCTCGTGCGTACCGCGGAGCCGGGAACGACGTGGCCACCCGTCACCCGGCCCCCGGTGGGCTGGATCGAACAGGACGACGGACTGGTCGCGCTCGGTGCGGCCGTTCCACTCGGCGTCCTGAAGACCAGGGTGGCCGAGTACCTGGCAGCCGTCGGTTCTCCGTTGGTGATCACGCCATGGCGTTCGGTGCTGATCGGCGATCTCGACGAGGGGATCGCCGACACCGCACTGCGGGTGCTCGCGCCACTGGGGTTGGTGTTCGACGACGGATCGCCGTGGCTCGACGTCAGCGCGTGCACCGGCAGTCCAGGGTGCGCCCACTCCGTGGCCGACGTCCGCCACGACGCCGCGCACGCCGTGTACGACGGTTCCGCGGACGGGCACCGACACTTCGTCGGTTGCGCGCGCGCTTGCGGCAGCCCTCCGATCGGCGAGGTTCTGGTGGCCACCGCAAGTGGTTACGAGCCACGTCACCCGTAGGGTGATCGGGTGCTCGACTACATCCGCGACGCCGCCGAAATCTATCGGCAGTCGTTCGCGACGATCCGCGCCGAGGCTGATCTCGCGCGCTTTCCCGATGACGTGTCACGCGTCGTCGTCCGGCTGATTCACACCTGCGGGCAGGTCGACGTCCCTGAGCACGTGGCCTTCACCCCCGACGTGGTGTCGTCGACGCATCGTGCCCTGGCCGCAGGCGCGCCGGTGCTGTGCGATTCCTCGATGGTGGCCGCAGGCGTGACCCGGTCGCGGCTGCCCGCCGATAACGAGGTGATCTCACTGGTCGCCGATCCACGGGCGGCCGACCTCGCGGCGAAGCTGGGTAGCACCCGTTCTGCCGCAGGCGTCGACCTGTGGGCCGAACGACTCGGCGGCGCGGTCGTGGCGATCGGCAATGCGCCCACGGCGCTGTTCCGACTGCTCGAACTGCTCGACGACGGTGCGCCCGCGCCCGCCGCCGTCCTCGGCGGCCCGGTCGGCTTCGTCGGCTCCGCACAGTCCAAGGACGAGTTGATCGAGCGCCCACGCGGAATGGAGTACCTGGTCGTGACGGGCCGCCGCGGGGGCAGCGCGATGGCCGCGGCCGCGGTCAATGCGATCGCAAGCGACCGCGAATGAGCGAGCGCGGCACACTCTGGGGTGTCGGACTGGGGCCGGGCGACCCGGAGTTGGTGACGGTCAAGGCCGCCCGCGTCATCGGCGAGGCCGACGTCGTCGCCTATCACAGCGCTCGCCACGGCCGCAGCATCGCGCGCACCATCGCCGCGCCCTACCTGCGGCCCGGCCAGCTCGAGGAGCACCTGGTCTATCCGGTCACCACGGAGACCACCGACCACCCCGGCGGCTATGCGGGCGCGATGGACGACTTCTACCAACTGGCGGCCGATCGCATCGCCGTTCACCTCGATGCGGGCCGGGACGTCGCTCTGCTGGCCGAGGGCGACCCGCTGTTCTACAGCTCGTACATGCACATGCACACCCGGCTCACGGAGCGGTTCAACGCGGTCATCGTGCCAGGGGTGACGTCGGTGAGCGCTGCGTCGGCGGCCATCGGGCGGCCGCTGGTCCAAGGTGACGAGGTGCTGTCGATCCTGCCCGGCACGTTGTCGCCCGACGAGCTGAGGCGACGCCTTGCCGACACCGACGCCGCCGTGGTGATGAAGCTGGGCAGGTCCTATCCGGCTGTGCGGGAAGCTCTCTCGGCGGTCGGACGATTGGACGACGCCTACTACGTCGAGCGCGCGAGCACCCCGCAGCAGCGGGTGTCCCCCGCCGGCGACATCGACGCCATGACGGTGCCCTACTTCTCGCTGGCGATGTTGCCGGGGATGACGGTCCGCAAGGATCCGGTCGGCAGCATCGCCGTCGTCGGTCTCGGTCCCGGCGACGTCGACTGGATGACTCCGCAGTCACGTCGCGAACTGGCGACCGCGACCGACCTCATCGGGTACGGCCCGTACCTCGATCGCGTCGCCGGCCGGGACGGTCAGCGGCATCACCCGAGCGACAACACCGACGAACCGGCACGCGCACGACTGGCGTGCACGCTGGCCGAACAGGGTCGTGCCGTCGCCGTGGTGTCATCGGGGGATCCCGGCGTCTTCGCGATGGCCACCGCCGTATTGGAGGAGGCCAAGCAGTGGCCCGGCGTCGACGTCAGGGTGATTCCGGCGATGACCGCCGCGCAGGCCGTCGCGAGTCGGGTCGGTGCCCCGCTCGGCCATGACTACGCGGTGATCTCACTGTCCGACCGGCTCAAGCCGTGGGAGGTGATCGTCGGCAGGTTGAAGGCCGCCGCCGTAGCCGACCTAGTGCTGGCCATCTACAACCCGGCGTCGAAGAGCCGGACCTGGCAGGTGGCCGCGATGCGGGACCTCCTGCTGGAACACCGCGATCCCGGTATCCCCGTGGTAATCGGCCGTGACGTCGCCGGGCCCGAGGAACACGTCAAGGTCGTGCGGTTGGCCGACCTCGATCCCGGTGCCGTCGACATGCGTTGCCTTCTGATCATCGGCTCGTCGCAGACCCAGTGGCAGCAGGCAGACCTTGACGGTATCGGCCGCGTAGACCGCGTGTTCAAGCCGCGCCTATACCCGTCCTGAAGTGCAGCTGACTACTGTCAGAAGTCGTTGACAGCTGTCAAGGCGCCGATTACTGTCGCGCGGCATGACCAGGTCCTTCCCGCCGGGCCTGTCGATCCCCCGCAGCCCAACGGACGTCACGCCACAGTGGGTGGAGACCGTGCTCGGAGTCGGCGTCGAGGCGGTGGACGTCACCCCGATCGGGACCGGTCAGACCGGCGCCACCTATCGACTCGCCGTCGACTACGGTTCCGACGCGACCGACCTGCCCGCCACGTTCGCGATCAAGCTCTCGTCCCAGGACGACGCGGTGCGCGAACGGGTCGCCCTCGGCTACCGCTCCGAGCACGCCTTCTACACCAGCGTCGCCGACGTCGTCCGGGTGCCGATCCCCAGCCACCACCACTGCGAGATCTCCGAGGACGGCGGCGACTTCGTCCTGCTCCTCGCGGACCTGGCGCCTGCGGTTCAGGGCGACCAGATCGGCGGCTGTACGGCCGTCGAGGCGGAGCTGGCCGTGCGCGCACTGGCCGGCCTGCACGGACCTACCTGGTGCGATCCCAGGTGGCCCGACTTCCCCGGCCTTGCCATGTCGATGTCGAACGAGGACGCCGTGAAGGGCCTCGGCGACATCGCCGTCATGGCAACGCAGATCACGCTCGACCGACTCGGGTCACGGATGACGGCCGAGGACCGCGACACGATCACCGAGGCCATGTCGATCGTTGCGCGGTGGCTGATGGCCGACCGCGACCGGTTCGCGCTGATGCACGGCGACTACCGCCTCGACAACATGCTGTTCACCCCGGACCGCAACCACGTCACCATCGTCGACTGGCAGACACTCGGGGTGGGGCTGCCCGCGCGCGATCTGGCCTACTTCACCGGGACCAGTCTGCTCCCGGATGTGAGGGCTGCGGTTGACGAGGATTTGGTGGCCGCGTACCACTCGGAGCTATTGGGTTACGGCGTGACGGATTACGACCGCAACACCTGCTGGCGGGACTACCGCGTCGGTATGCTGCAGATCCCGCTGCTGTCGGTACTGGGGTGTGCGTTCTCCATCTCGACGGAACGCGGCGACGACATGATGCTGGTGATGATGGAACGCGGCTGCCGGGCCATCCGCGACCACGGCAGCCTGGATCTGGTCAGAGGGCTCTGACCCACGCCGCGGCCTCCGACACGGTGGTGACCGTACGCACGTCGTCGGGCAGCTTCGGGCGGTCCACCATGACGACGGGTATCCCCAGATCGCCGGCGGCGTCGAGCTTGGGTCTGGTCATGTCACCCCCGCTGTTCTTCGTCACCAAGGCGTCGATCCCGTTGTCCAGCATGAGTTTTCGCTCGTCGGCGTAGTGGTACGGGCCGCGGGACAACAGCACTGCGTGTCGCGGTGGCAGGGCGTCGCGGTCCGGTGCGGTGACCGCGCGGATGAGGAACCATGCCTCGACGCCAGTGAACGCGGCGCTGCCCGAGCGTCCGGTGGTCAGGAACACCCGCGAATACCCGCGGTCGACAACCGTTCTCGCGGCGGCGCGGTCCGAGTCGACCACGAGGGCGTCACCGCGTGGCCCCGCGGGCCTGGCCAGGACGACGTGTGGCAGGCCTGCCTGACGGCATGCGTCGACTGCATTGGCGGTGATGCGGGCGGCGAACGGGTGGGTGGCGTCGACGACGGCGGTGATGCCTTCGTCGTCCATCCAGCGGCGCAGCCCGTCGACTCCCCCGAAGCCGCCGATGCGGACCGCTCCGACGGGCAGGGCGGGATCGGGGACGCGTCCGGCGAGCGAGCTGATCACCGTCACCTCGGGATTCAATTCCGCAGCCAGCGCACGTGCCTCCGCCGTGCCGCCGAGGAGCAATATCCGCATCAGTGCCGACTCCCGCGGCGCCGTCCCGACGAGTAGAGATAGCTGTCGGAGAAGCCGTCCGCGGCGAGCACGTCGCCGACGACGATGACGGCGGTGCGCGTGATGCCCGCGGCGTGAACCTGCTCGGCCAGCTCGCCGAGGCTGCACCGCAGCACCGTCTCCTGCGGCCAGGATGCGAATGCCACGACGGCACAAGGTGTCTCGTCGTCATACCCGCCGGCCAGGAGGTCGGTCACGACGGCATCGATCTGCGCGGCCGCCAGATGCAGCACCAGGGTCGCGCCGGGTGCGGACAGCGTCCGCAGGTCCTCGCCCGCCGGCATGGCGGTCGACAACGTCGCCACCCTGGTCAGGGTCACGGTCTGCGCGACGCCGGGCACCGTCAGTTCCCGGCGCAGCGCTGCTGCGGCGGCGGCGAAGGCCGGAACGCCGGGCACCACTTCGTAGTCCACCCCCGCTGCGTCGAGGCGGCGGCACTGCTCGGCTAGCGCACTGTAGATCGACGGATCGCCGGAATGGAGGCGCGCAACGTCCAACCCGGCCGCGTGCGCATCGGTGAGCTCGGTGATGATCTGGTCGAGCGTCAGTGGCCCGGTGTCGATGACGCGCGCGTCCGGCGGGCACAGCGCCAACAGGTCGTCGGGCATGATCGAACCCGCGTACAGACAGACCGGGCACCGCTTGAGCAGTCGTTCGCCGCGGACGGTGATCAGGTCGGCCGCTCCTGGCCCGGCGCCGATGAAGTAGACGGTCATCGCTTCGTCACCGACCATTGGGTGATCGGCATGGCGGGTCGCCATCCGGTGAAGCCGCCGACGGGTTCCCCGCGGAAGTGCTGGAACCTGCGCAGCTCACCACCCACTCGGGCATACCACTGCGCGACGACGGCTTCCGATTCGACGGTGACGACGTTGGCCACCAACCGGCCGCCGACGGGCAGCTTGGCCCAGCACGCCTCCAGCAGCCCCGGTTTCGTGAGCCCGCCGCCGATGAAGATGGCGTCCGGCGGTGGCGTGTGATCGAACGTCTCCGGCGCGTCGAACATCTCCTCGACCTGGACTCCGTGGGCCACCGCGTTCTCGACGATCCGGCGACGGCGTTCCTCGTGAAGCTCGAACGCGGTTGCGGTACAACCCGATCCACTGCGGCACCACTCGATCGCCACGCTTCCCGAGCCGGCCCCGACGTCCCACAGCCGCTCGCCCGGGCGTGGCGCGAGCGCCGCCATCGTCACGGCGCGGATCGACTGCTTGGTGAGCTGGCCGTCGTGGACCAGCGCGTCGTCGGGCAGGGTGCCGTAGCGCCGTTCGTCTGGCAGGTAGCGCACGGCCATCACGTTGAGCGGGTCGACGTCCTGAGGTGGCCGGCTCGTCCACTCGCGCGCCGTGGCCGAACGGCGGCGCTCCCCCGGTCCGCCGAGCTGCTCGAGAATGGTCAGCTCGGAGTTCGCGCGACCGGTGTCGGCGAGCAATTGCGCCAACGCGGCGGGGCTTTCAGCATCGCGGGAGAGCACGACGGCCTGGCCGCCTCGGCGCACGGCGGTGTGCGGCGGCGCCGTGACCAAACTGATGATTTCGGTATCCTGCACCGCCCACCCGACCCGCGCGCACGCCAGCGTCACCGACGACACGTGTGGCAGGACCGCCACCGCGTCCGGCCCGTACAGCCGGATCAAGGGGTTGCCGATGCCGTGCAGGAGGGGGTCGCCGCTGGCGACGACGTGAACGTCACCGTCTGCGTCGTGGAGCAGCGTGCGCAGTGCGGGCAACAGGGGCGACGGCCACTCTCGCCGTCGCGCCGGAATGGAGTCGTCGAGCAGATCGAGCTGTCTCTTTGACCCGTAAATCACGGTGGCTCTTGCCAATTCGAGCCGCGACGCCATGGGCAATCCCGCCATCCCGTCCGCGCCGATGCCGACGACGACGATCATCGGGGCAACCTCCGCCACACCGACCGCGGCAACAGCCGCAGGACGAAGACCAGCGCCCCCAGCGTCCGCGGCACCCATATCTCGTTGCGGCCCTTCGCCAATGCCCGTGCGGCGGCGTCGGCCACCTGAGGCGCCGTGCTCGACAGCGGGGCGGGTGACATTCCCTCGGTCATCCGGCCGATGACGAAACCGGGCCGGACGAGCAGCAGCCGTACCCCGGAACCGTGCAACGCATCGGCCAGCCCGCGGCTGAAGGCGTCCAGCCCCGACTTCGCCGAGCCGTACACGTAGTTCGCGCGCCGGGGCCGAGCCCCAGCCACCGACGAGAACACCACGATCTCGCCACGTCCTGCCGACCGCATCGTGGCCGCCAGCACGGTCAGCAGACTGACCTGGGCGGTGTAGTCGGTGTGCACGATCGCGGCGGCATGGGCGGGGTCCACCTCGGCGCGCGCCTGGTCGCCGAGGATCCCGAACGCCACCACCGCCGTGCCGATCGGGCCGTAGTCGGCGACGATCGAGTCGACCAGCGGTCCGTGCGAAGCGAGATCGTCGGCGTCGAACTCGCGGACGTGCACGGCGGCGGCGCCCGCCTCCGTCACCGCTGCCGCCTCGTCCGTCAGCCGATCGACACCTCGCGCCGCCAGTACGACCGTCGCGCCGTCGGCCAGCCGCGTCGCCAGTTCGAGTCCTATCTCGCTGCGACCGCCGAAAATCACCACCACGCGAAAGTCAGCCGTGTCCTTCATGGCTGAGATTATGTCCTGCGCTAGGTTGGACACCGATGGCGAAGGCAACTACGCGGCTGACGAACGATGCGCTGGCGTTCCTGACCGAACGGCATCTCGCCATGCTGACCACCCTCCGTGCCGACAATTCACCGCACGTCGTCGCGGTCGGATTCACCTTCGATCCCAAGACGCACGTTGCGCGGGTCATCACCACGGGCGGCTCGCAGAAGGCGGTGAACGCCGACCAACGCGGGATGGCGGTGCTCAGCCAGGTCGACGGAGCCCGTTGGCTCTCGCTGGAGGGCAGCTCGTCGGTCAACACCGAACCCGACGCCGTCCGCGACGCCGAACTCCGCTACGCCCAGCGCTACCGCACGCCGAGGGTCAACCCCCGCCGCGTCGTCATCGAAGTGCGCATCGAGCGGGTGCTCGGCTCCTCGGAACTTCTGGACCGCGGTCACGACGCCTGACCCCGTTAGACGGGTACCACCAGCAGGTCGTGCGGCCGGTCGTTGACCGACATGGCGCCGTCCTCGGTGACGATCACGATGTCCTCGATGCGGGCGCCCCACTCGCCGGCGAAGTAGATGCCGGGCTCGACGCTGAACGCCATGCCCTCCTCGAGCATCAGGTCATTGCCCGCGACGATGTATGGCTCCTCGTGCACCGAGAGCCCGATGCCGTGCCCGGTGCGGTGCACGAAGACCTCCGCGAGGCCTTCGGCGGCCAGCACATCGCGGGCTGCGGCGTCCACCTGCTCGGCGGTGACCCCAGGCCGCACGGCTGCCACCGCGGCCTGCTGCGCGCGCTGCAGCACCGAGTAGCGCCGCGCGACGTCGTCGTCGGGCTGGCCGATGCTGTAGGTCCGCGTCGAGTCCGAGTTGTACCCAGGCTCGTAGGGGCCGCCGATGTCGACGACGACGACGTCACCCGCTTCGAGCCTGCGGTCGGAGCACTCGTGATGGGGGTCGGCGCCGTTGGGGCCCGATCCGACGATTATGAACGCCACCTCCGAATGCCCTTCGGCGACAATCGCTTCGGCGATGTCGGCGGCGACGTCCGCCTCGGTGCGGCCGGGGACCAGGAACTCGGGCACGTGTGCGTGCACGCGGTCGATCGCGGCGCCCGCCTTGCACAGCGCGTCGATCTCCGCGGCGTCCTTGATCATCCGCAGTCGGCGCAGCACGCCGGTGGCCAGCACGGGAACCTCACCGAGCACCTCGGCCAGTGGCAGCAGGTGCAGCGCGGGCATCGAGTCGGTCACCGCAGTGGCGACCCTTCCGCCCCCCAACGCGTCGGCGACCAGCCGGTACGGGTCGTCGCCATCGACCCAGTCCCGCACTGCCAGGCCCAGTTCCATCACCGCGGACTCCTTGAGCGACGCCAACTCCATGCGCGGCACCACCACGGTGGGCTCACCGGCCGTGGGCAGTACCAGTGCCGTCAGCCGCTCGAACGTCTGGGCCCGTGACCCGACGAGGTAGCGCAGGTCGTACCCGGGCGTGATGACCAAACCGGCAAGGCCGGCGTCCGCGGCGGCGGCCGTCGCCGCCCGTATCCGTCCCGCATACACGTCGGTGCCGAATCTCCCGGTATCCATGGCGTCGAGGTTAACCGGCGCGCAGATAGGTGGCGACCTCGATCAGGTTGCCGTCGGGGTCGCGGCAATAGTGCGACGTCATCGGGCCGAGCGCGCCCGTCTTGGCCACCGGCCCCTCGGTGATCTCGACGCCGCAGTCGCGCAGATGTGCCCCGATCGCGTCGGCCGTGGTGTCTGCGATGAAGCACAGGTCGAGGCTGCCCGGTTCGTCGACGCTGCCCGTCACCCAGTTCGGCGCGCCGGTGGGTCGCACGTTGAGCTTCTGGTTGCCGAACCGCAGCGCGATCCGGCCGTCGGCGAAGGTCTCCCGCGCCATGCCGAGCACCCGCACGTACCAGTCGGTGGTGACGTCGACGTCGGATGAGTTGACGACGACGTGATCGATGCGATCGATGGAGAGGGTCATGCTCCATCCATACCGCACGCTACTGTCAGTCGGATGCTGCGCGACATCCGCGATCTCATTGAAGAGCGCGAGGCCTACGCCGACGAGTTGAGGCGACGTTGGGGTGGCCTTCTGAGTTACCGCTACATCGGTCGCAAGTACGCCTCGATGGATCCCCGTGCCGTCGACGACACCGTCACGTTGCGGCACGACATGCGCAATCCGACGGGAGGGCTGCTGCTCGCGGTGCTCGGCATTTCGGCGCCGGAGAGCGGCCACATGTCGGATCTCGAGGCCGTGCCCAACCCGGTGATCCACTCCTGCCAGATCCTCGACCCGGGCCGCGACGTTCGACGCATCGAGATCGTCTCGGAGGAACTGCGACGCGGCAGGCAGATGGGTTACAGCCGGGCCAAGATCGTCGACGCCGACCGACCCGAACGGGTACTCGCCCTCGTCGAGGGTCAGGGCGTCAGCATCGGGACTCCGCCCGACGGTCTGCAGAAGATGGAGGTCGACGACATCGACGTCGTCGACTCCCCCGAGCTGCCGCCGCTGTGGCAGGTGTTCGGCGCACGCCGCAGGCCGGACGGACACTGGGCGCTGCCGGTGCTGTCCGCCGAGGTCGCCTCGCCCGATGCGGCCCTGCACATCGGGCCGCAGTTCGTCGTTCTCGAGACCGCGGCCGCCGACGCGGCCGCCGGGATCGTGAACTCCGATCTGTTGCAGGGCGTCTCGTCGCACGTGATGTTCCTGGCTCGCGGCAAGGCCGGCCCGTTTCGCGTCGAGAGCGAACCGCTGGCAGGCGCGGACGGGATGGTCGCGGTCAGGGTCGTGCTGCACGATGAGGGCAACGGAGACAAGGCGATCACCGCGGGCTCCTACCTATTCCGAACGGAGACCGTGCGTTGACCGCACCCGTCTTGCTTCTCGACGGCGCCAGTATGTGGTTCCGTTCCTTCTTCGGCGTTCCTTCGTCGATCACGGCGCCCGACGGTCGCCCGGTGAACGCACTGCGCGGGTTCTTCGATACGGTCGCGACGCTGGTCACCAGGGAACGGCCCGCGCGACTGGTGGTGTGCCTTGACCTCGACTGGCGTCCGCAGTGGCGGGTGGACCTGATCCCGTCGTACAAGGCGCACCGCGTCGAACAGGAACGTGGGGCGGGGCAACCGGACGTCGAGGAGGTACCCGATGACCTCACGCCGCAGGTCGACATGATCATGGCGATGCTCGACGCCTTCGGCATCGCGACCGCGGGGGCGCCCGGATACGAGGCCGACGACGTCCTCGGCACGTTGGCGGCCGCCGAGCGACGCGACCCCGTCGTCGTGGTCAGCGGGGATCGGGATCTGCTGCAACTCGTCGCCGACGACCCCGTTCGGGTCAGGGTGTTCTACATCGGCCGCGGTCTCGCCAAGGCAACGATGTTCGGTCCTGCCGAGGTGGCCGGCCAGTACGGCGTGCCACTGGACCGTGCGGGTGCCGCCTATGCCGAACTAGCACTGCTGCGCGGGGATCCGTCCGACGGCCTGCCCGGCGTACCGGGCATCGGCGACAAGACGGCCGCGACCCTGCTCGCCCAGCACGGTTCGTTGGAGCGGATCATGGCTGCCGCCGACGATCCATCGTCGAAAATGCCTGCGGCACAACGCAAGAAGCTGCTGGCGGCGACGGACTACGTGGCGGCCGCGGAGAAAGTGGTCCGCGTGGCGACCGACGCGGACGTCAGCATGTCGACGGAGTCGGACGCCCTGCCGCTGTCCGCCCGACACCCGCGCAAGGTCGCCGAACTCGCGGGCCAATTCGGTGTGACGTCCTCGATCGGGCGACTGCAGAAGGCGCTCGACAGCCTTCCCTCGACCTAGCGGGGCCTGCCGACCTCGTAGGTGCCACTGTCGTCCTGGAACGTCACCGTCACCTGGCGCTTGGTGCCGTCGATGCTGACCTCACAGTCGAAGGTGCCGCCCTTGACGACCTTGGGGTTCGCACCGTTGTTGCAGCTGACGTCCTGGACGTTCTTGGCGCCGTAGCCATTGGTCTGGTCGCTGAGGA
>JAOPWT010000129.1 GCA_025965555.1 Mycobacterium sp. | reverse complement strand
AATAGCATTCCGTGTCGTTGAGCGCGCACCTCAACGACACGGAATGCTATTTCGGCGAAGGGCGGTCAGCGGATCCGCATCGCCCGGATGGCGGGCGCCGTCGAGGCGGCGAGCAGGGTCGCCATGTCCGGCGGGTAGCAGACGTCGACCACCGCCGACGGCGGAAAGCGATACGGCCTGCCGTGGACGAGCCCGGCGAGTTGCTTTCTCAGGCGCGACATCTCGGCCCGGACTGTGACCACCCTGGACCGGTCGCCGTACAGGTCGTCGGCGAGGTCGGGCGCCGAGCGTCCGTCGCGGTGGGTGGCCAGGACGAGCAGAATCTCGGCATGCCGCGGCGAGATGTCGTGGCGCCAGCAGCCGAACTGGCCGACCATCTCCAACGACAGCGCACCGCAATCGCGGACGTCGAGCGTCACGCGGGAGATGCCTGGCGCGGCGTCCTCGTCGGTCGGCCGTACCAGCCAACCGCCGGGTAGAAACTCGATCTCGCACATGCCGAGCAGCGGCACCCACGTCCGACCGGCAGCGGTCTCCTCGGGCAGCAGGATCCGGTTGTGCAGTGGCAGGGAGTCGACCGCGGCCACCCAACCGTCGTGATCGACCGCGAGCGCAGGCGCGCCGATCCGCGCGAGGATGGGCGCCGCCACGGTCCGCAAGCGGTTCAGGGTGCGGTCGTGCTGTTCGCGCAGTCGCGATTCGGCGAGCCTGGCGACCACGTCCACCAGCGCCACCGTCGTCGGGTGCACCGTCGTCGCGGGCCCCGACACGTCCACCACGCCGATGACCTGGCCCGTCCTGGGGTCCTTGATCGGCGCTCCGGCACACGTCCACGGGTGGTGGCTGCGCTGGTAGTGCTCGGCGGAGAACACCTGCACGGCCCGGTTGGAGGCCAGCGCGGTCCCGATGGCATTGGTGCCGACGGCGTTCTCACCCCAGTGCGCACCCTCGATGAAGCCCAGCCGATCGGCGTGGTTGAGAACCGACGCCGAACCGCTGCGCCAGAGCACCCGGCCCCGCGCGTCGGCGACGACGAGGATGTTGTCGCCGTCGGCGATCAGCGATTCCAGGTTCCGCGACACCTCGTCCAGAACTGCCAGCAGACCCGATGACCGCCGCAACATCTCGAGGCCGGCGAGCTCCACGACGGGCGCCACCAGCCGGTCCGGGTCGATGCCGCTGGCCATCATCCGCTTCCAGGAATCCTGGATCACCGACCGCGGGCGGGCAGGCGCACGGGTGCCCGCCATCGTCGCGTCGTAGACGGCCGACATCAGCCGCGCATAGTGGCGCGGATCCTCGCCGACCGCAACGGCCGGTTCGGGAGCGGTGAGATCTTGCATCACCACTGATTGTGCTCCCGATCACATGCGAATGCCATTGCCCCTACCCAGATGGCCAGCCAGGTCATCGATAGACCAGACCGCCATCGATGAGCCCCGCCTGACCGGTCATGTAGTCGGCGTCCGGGCCGGCCAGATATGAGACGAAACCCGCGACGTCGTCGGGCGTCTCGGCGCGCCCGAGAGCGATGCCGCCGACGAACTTGGCGTACGTCTCGCCTTCGGCGGCACCGGTCAACGCGGCGAACCGCTTGTCGATCTCCACCCACATGTCGGTCCCGACCACGCCCGGGCAGTATGCGTTGACGGTGATGCCGTCGGCCGCGTGTTCCTTTGCCGCGGCCTGCGTCAGTGCACGCACGGCGAACTTCGTGGCGCTGTAGACGCCGAGCATCGCGAACCCGTCGTGGCCTGCGATCGACGAGGCGTTGATGATGCGGCTGATCTTTCCCTCGGCCTTGTTGCCGAGTTCCTTGAACTTCCCCACCGCGGCCTGGATGCCCCACAGCACGCCGTCGACGTTCACGGCCCAGATCTTGGCGACGTCCTCCGGCGTGGCGTCGACCAATGGTGCGACGAGGGCGATGCCGGCGTTGTTCACCATGATGTCGAAACCGCCCAGTGCGGATGCCGCATGGTCGACCGCGGCGAACACCTGATCGCGGTCGCTGACGTCGGCCACGAAAGTGGTTGCCTTGGAACCGATCTCAACGACCTCGTCGGCGACCGCGTTGACCCCTTCCGGCCCGAGGTCGACCAGCGCGATGTCGGCGCCGTCGCGGGCCAGTCGCAGGGCGATACCGCGACCGATGCCGCGCCCGCCACCGGTGACGAGGGCGACCTTGCCCGTCAGAGGCCCGCTCACGACGTCGCGCCCGAGATCGTCGGGTCCACGAGAACCTTCATCTTCTTGCCCGCGTGCAGCGCTTCGAAACCCTCGTCGATCACGTCGTCGAGGGCGATCGGCGTGACCCAGCCGGTGGTGTCGTACTTGTCCTGCGCCATCAGGGCGATCACCGCTTCGAAGTCGGCGGCCGTGTAGCACAGCGAGCCCTGGATGCGGGACTCGTTCATCACCAGGTTGAGAAGCGGTGTGGTCAAGGGCTTCTCGTAGATGGCGACGCTCACCATCGGCCGTCGTGCACCGATGCACGCCAGCGCCGTCTCGACGGCAGGTGCCACGCCCGCGGCGTCGAATACCGCGTCTGCACCTCCGCCGTCGGTGTGGTCGGCGATGAACGCGGGGACGTCGACGGCGGTCGGATCCAGCGTGCGCGCACCGAGCGCTTCGATCGACGCCCGCCGAGTGGCCGATGGTTCGACGACGAAGACGTCCTCAACTCCCTTGCCGCGCAACGCAAACCACAGCCCGATGCCGATCGGTCCTGCACCGAACACCATCGAGGTGGCGTCGGGGTTGGGCTCGCCGAGGGTGGCCGCGTGGTAGGCGACCGACATCGGTTCCACCAGGGCGCCCAGTTCCAGTGACACGTTGTCGGGCAGTCGGTGCAGCATGTCGGTCGGCACGACGGTGTACTCGGCCATGCCGCCATCGGACATCAGCCCGTGGAATCCGATCTGCTGACAGATGTTGTAGTTGCCCGCGCGGCACGGCCCGCAGTGCCCGCACCGGTACAGCGGCATGATGGCGACCCGGTCGCCGGTGGCGTAGTCGGCGACCCCCGCCCCCACCTCGGTGATGACTCCGGAGAACTCGTGACCCATGGTCAGCGGCATCTGCTGACCGGTCAGCGGGTGCGGCTCGGTCGGCACGAAGATCGGTCCTGCGTAGTACTCGTGCAGGTCGGTGCCGCAGATCCCGTTGAAGCCGACCTTCACCTTCACGGTGCCCGGCGTCGGCGTGGGCTCGGGGACGTCGGCGACCTCGAGTTTGTTCGGTCCGTAGTACACAGCTGCTCTCATGGGGCCATGTCTATGTGACCGCGACCACACTGCGAAAGAGTTGCAACCCGTTGCATCCCGCAGGCGAGGGCGATTGCAACGCGGTGCAACCCTTGCGTCGGGAAGCACGAGTGGTGTGCCCTGGGTCACATGACCGAAACGATTGAAAAGCCGGCCACCGCCGCACTCACCCCGCAGGCGCGCGTCGACGCCTGGCTCGCCGACTTCGAAGCCGCCCTTGGCGTGCGCGACATCGAGCGGGTGGTGGCGAAGTTCGCCGTGGACAGCTTCTGGCGCGACCTCATCTCCTTCACCTGGAACATCAAGACGGTCGAGGGTCGCGACGGCATCGCGGACATGCTCGGCGCCCGGCTCGCGGAAACCAGCCCATCAGGGTTCCGCACGCGCGAGGAGCCGACCGCCGACGGTGTCGTGACCTCGGCGTTCATCGAGTTCGAAACGGCCGCAGGCCGCGGCATCGGACATCTGCGCCTCAAGGGTGACGCGGAAGGCGGCGACGTGGCGTGGACGCTGCTGACCGCCATGCAGGAACTGAAGGGACACGAGGAGCGCAAGGGCCCGACCCGCGTCATGGGCGCGGTACACGGCTCAGATGCCGACACCAGGTCGTGGGCCGAGAAGCGCCACGATGAAGAGGCCGC